>JAFXIF010000008.1 GCA_017533325.1 Alphaproteobacteria bacterium | reverse complement strand
GCTGATTTGGGGCATACCGGTTTGGTTAAAACGCTAATTGAAGCGGGCTCTGATATGAATCATCAAGATGCGAGAGGGCGAACGGCGTTGATGCGTGCGGTTAAAAATGATTATATTGAAACGGTGTTTTTGCTGTTAATGAAAGGCGCTGATGCTTCAATTCAAGATGTTTACGGCAAAACGGCGTTGGATTATGCGCAAGAAAGGGGATGTCAAGAAAGTGTGAAACTTCTTTTGTTGACTGAAAAATTTAATCAGGAGCAAAAACAAGACTCTTTTTCAAAAGAAAAGCTTCAAGACTTCTTTTTAAATGAAAAAGGAGAGGTTTTTGGCACTTTAAAAATGAAAGGAAAACAAAAGATTTATCAGCTTAAAACCGATGGAAAAGAGATTTATTTAAAACAAGTTGAACTTAAAAAATCAACACCTCTTCAAAAGATATTGAAAGATGTTTTGATAAGGAATTTAATGCATCAAAAGGAAGAATAATTTATTTATAATAATAAGTTGACAAATAAAGCTCTTCATGGTAAAATGAAGGGCTTTTTTTTGATTGCATGCATAATTAAAAAATCTAAAAAAAAAGGAACATAAATGAGTAAATGGCAAAATTGGTTTTTTGAAGCGGTTGATTTAAATAATTTAACCAAAATGAAAGAGGCGATGATATCCCCTGATGTGAATATCAATGCCAAAGGGGATAACGGAAAAACGGCGCTTATTTTTGCCGCGGAAAATGGCTTTCACCTTATTGTTGAAGAACTTATAAAAGCAAAAGCGGATTTAAATTTAACGGATTGGGAGGGAAAAACGGCGCTTATTGTATCCGTTGAAAGGTATCGTTTTGAGATTGCAAAGGCGCTTATTAAGGCGGGCGCTGATGTGTTTAAAAAAGATAACGAGGGGTTTGATGCTTATCATTACGCCATGACAGAGGGAGATCTTGAAATGATAAAGATGATTAAAGAGGCGGCGAAACAGGAACTTTCAAAAAGAAAGGTTGCCTCTCAACAAAGAGGAGGAACGGCTCTTCAATCCTCTTTAAAAACGAAAAATCAAAACACTTTGTTATGAGATGAAAGAGAATAAAAAAACATAAGGGTAATGGGAAAAATGACAGATATTCAAAATGATTTTTTTAAGAAAGTAGCTGAAGATGATCTTGAAAAAGTTCAAGAACTTGTTTGTCAAGGCGTTGATCTTTATGCAAAAAATGAAGATGATTTGACCTGTTTGATGATAGCCGCCGTTCATGGGAGCACAAAAGTTTTGCCTTTTTTGATTGAGTCAGGTGCTTCTTTATATCAGGTCAGTTATAATCAGGACGCGCGGTTTCATTGTTGCAACGCCGAACAAATTGCAAGACATTGTCATCAGGCAGAAGCTGAATCCATTTTAAGCTCGTTTCAATATAATTATCAATATCAATATCGATCTTATCAAAGTGTGGCCTTATCTTGTGATGCGGATGATTTAGGACACGCCATTTTCAGCCGATATGGAAACGATATCAATGCGCAAGGCGGTTCTGACGGTGAAACGATTTTGATTACAATGGCGCGAGAAGGTAGTTTTTTAAAGGTGAAAAAATTATTGGAATTGAAGGCAGACCCCAACCGGCGGGATAAACGGTTGAATACGGCGCTTCATGAGGCTTCAAAAAATACAAGAGGGTCTGACTCTGTTTCTTATTTTCATTTAGGGCCCCAACAAGCAAAAGAAATGAACGATATGAACAGATATACTATCGTTAAAAGTTTGATAGAAGCGGGCGCTGATGTGAATGCCAAAAATTTGTTTTTGGATACACCGCTTCATGAATTTTTAAATAAAAACGATCAGGAAATGGCTTCTTTTTTGATTGAAAATGGGGCTGATGTGAATGCAAAAGATGAACACGGGACGACACCGCTTTATATCGCGGCGGTGAACGGATGGATAGAGATGGCCCAAAAGTTGATTGAGGCCGGGGCAAAAGTGGATGAGCCTTCTTTTGAAGGATTAACTCCGCTTCAAGGCGCATATATGTATCGCCAAAAAGAGATGATGAAATTGTTGCTTGAAAAGGGCGCTCATCCAAACAAAGCGGATGCAAAGGGATATTTGATGGTTTCTCAATCTGTCAGAAATTCAGATATCGCCCTTGCCGAAATTTTGATTAAGGCCGGTGCTGATGTCAGTCAAAAAGATGTGAGCGGGCATAGTGCTCTCGATTGGGCTCGATATACTAGGAATGATCGCCTCAAAAATATGGTTATTGAGGCTTCTTGCCAACAAGAAAAAGAGCAACAACGCCTTAAAGAAGAGCTTTTTATTGCCATTGAAAACAATGATGATGCTCAAGTGAGTCGGTTGATTAATTTAGGGGTTGATGTTTTGAAAAAAGATGAAAACGGGCTGGATGCCTTTAATAAAGCGATGATTAAGGGAAATCTTTTAATTGCAAAAATGATTCAAGAGGCGGTGAAAGAACAGCTTTTAAAAAGAAAAGTTGCCTCTCAACTTGTTGGCCAAAGAAGGCCTGCTCATCAACGACAAAACGGGATTTAAAAATTTTAGTTCGGTTATAAATCAAAATAACGAATAAAGGCAAAAAGATGAACAAACAATTAATAACAGAAATTCAAAACAGCGATTTAGAAACTTTAATAGAAGTGTTGTCAAAGGTAAAAGAAATAGCCGGTGATGCTTTATTTGACGCTGTTGGAAATCGGGATCAAAAGAATGCCAGAAAATTGATTCAAGCGGGGGCTGATGTGAATTTTGTTAAATATGGCTGGACACCGTTGATGTTGGCGGCGTATGAAGGGCAAAAAGAAATTGCTCAAATCTTGATTGATAAAGGCGCTAATCTTGATATGCAAGATGCGGCCGGATGGACGGCTTTGATGATGGCGGCGTATAGAGGGCAAAAAGAAATTGTCCAAACCTTGATTGACAAAGGTGCTCGCATTGATATGAAGAATAATGACGGATTGACGGCTTTGATGTTGGCGGCGTATGCAAGGGAAAAAGAAATTACTCAAATCTTGATTAACAAAGGTGCCTACATTGATATGCAAAATCATGACGGATTGACGGCTTTGATGATTGCTTCTCAAGAAAATCGAAAAGAAATTGTCCAAACCTTGATTGATAAAGGCGCTAATATTGATATGCAAGAGAAGGACGGATGGACGGCTTTGATGACTGCGGTTTATCGTAAACGCAAGGATATTGTCAGACGTTTACTGCAAGCGGGGGCTAACATTAATATGCAAGATGCGGCCGGATGGACGGCTTTGATGATTGCTTCTCAAGAAAATTCTGAAAAAGAAATTGTCCAAACCTTGATTAACAAAGGTGCCAACCTTGATATACAAGAGAATGACGGAGAGACGGCTTTGACGATTGCGGTTTATCATGAAAATAAAGAGATTGCCAGCCTTTTGATTGAAAACGGCGCTGATTTAAATATCCAAGATAAGGAGGGAAAAACAGCCTTGATGATGGCCATTGAAAGAAAAAATCCGGTTATCGTTCAAGAGTTGATTGAAAACGGGGCGGATGTTTTAATTAAAGATAACGAGGGGATTGATGCATATAATTTGGCAATGAAAAAAGGCAATCTTGAAATAGCAAGAATGATTCAAGAGGCGGTGAAAAAAGAGCTTTTAAAAAGAAAAGTTGCCTCTCAACAAGTTTTAATGGCGCAAAACTTTGGGCGACAAAACGGGGTTTAAAAATTAAGGTAAATCAAAGTGATAAAAGGATTTTAAAAATGAAAAAAGAATGGCCTGAACTTTTTGATTGTATTATGGATGATGATATAGAAGGATTAAAAAAGGCGCTTTTATATAACAGTGTATATGTTGAAGCGGATACATTCTGTGGCTCCATGACACCCTTTATGTTGGCTGTTGTGGAAACAGGGGAAAAATGCGTTGAAGCGCTTAAACTTTTGCTGAAGGAAGCAAATTATGTTAATGACCCCATGATTACGGCGGCTTTTTTAACGGCTATTGAGTATAAAGATCTTGAAAAAGTGAAAGTTTTTTTAAAAGCCGGTATTGACGTGAACAAAAAAGATACAGAGG
>JAFXIF010000007.1 GCA_017533325.1 Alphaproteobacteria bacterium | reverse complement strand
GTTTATTCCTTATTCTTTAATATGTTCATTTGCTTTGTTCATCAGGGGAAATTTTTGTTTTGTTTGAACCTGTCTGACGTTTAAACAGGATTGTTTTTCTTGCCAGCTTTTTAATAACGAAAACATCTCGTTATCTTGCATTTCAGCGGCAAGCAACAGTGCCATGTTAAAATTTTTATCACTACGAGACAAATCCACCCCCTCCTTTAATAACAACATTGCCATCTCTTTATCTTCATTTTGAGCGGCAAGCAACAGTGCCGTGTTAAAATTTTTATCACTACGAGACAAATCCACCCCCTCCTTTAATAACAACATAGACATCTCTTTATCTTGCATTTCAGCTGCAAGCAACAGTGCTATGTTAAAATTTTTATCACTAAGGGACAAATCCGCCCCCGCCTCTAATAACAACTCAGCCATCTCTTTATATTGTTTTTGTTGCGGGCTTTTTAATAACGAAAACATCTCGTTATCTTGCATTTTTGCGGCCAGCAACAGCGCCGTGTTAAAATTTTTATCTCTATGGGACAAATCCGCCCCCGCCTTTAATAACAACATTGCCATCTCTTTATCTTGCATGATAACAGCCTTCATGAGTGGGGTTTGCCCTTCTTCATCAACGCTATTAACATCCGCCCCCTTTTCAATCAAAAGCTCAGCCACCCTCAAAGCCCCCGCTTTTGATGCCGTCAGCAACGGTGTTTCGCTTAAATTTTTGGGTGAAATCCAATTTGCCTTTTCTTGCGCCGAAGGCGTTTTCATTTCAAGAAAAGCCCCTTTTTCAATCAACAACTCTGCCATATCTTTTAAATCAAATTTAGCTGCCACATGCAAAGGGGAAAGCCCCAAATGATTTTTGTGATTAATAAGGGCGCCTTCATCAAGCAAAAACGAAGCAACTTCTTTTTGATTAAGTAAAACAGCAAACGAAAGCGGGTCCACATCAAGCGCGTGTTTTGTCTTATTCTCTTTTAAAATATCAATTTTTTGCCCTTTCAACCATTTTAAAAGAGTAATATCCCCTTGATAAATTGCCTCCAACACAAGATGGCGTTCGCTATTTTTTAAAACATCTTGAACTTGCACGCCTTGTTTTAAAAACCGGCGTTTGATCACCTCTTTAACCTTAAAAAAACCATAGTATAAATCATAAACCGTCGGCCAAAAAGAAAGAGAAAGAGGCTTGTTTTTTTGCTCAAGATGAAAAGCCAAATCAAAATTTTTTTGAATAATCGCCTGATACATCGATCTGGCCACAGCCAAAGAAGAAGATTTTTGAAACAAAAGATCAACCATTTCTTTTTGATTTTGTAACGTCGCCAATTCAAGACTTGAAAGACCATAATCCATTTCAAGCGGCACTTTTTTCTTGATAAAATAGGGTGCCACCTTTGTTGCCCCATAAAGAGAGGCAAGCATCAGCACATTGATTTCTTTATATTTTTCTTTTCCCGCCGGTAAAGTGGGAAGAACTATTTTGCTATAACTTGAAAATTTTTTCGCAAATGCCGAACCAAATGTTTGGCAATAACCAGAAAAAGAGCTTGAAAATTCTAAAAGCCTTGCTTGTTTCATTTCATTTTCAGCTGTTTTTAAATAAAATATCTCCTTCAACAGTTGGGTCTCTTTCTTGGCAAGTTGCCTCACTGTTTCCAAATCATCTTTTAAAATCGCCGTTTGAAAAGCTTCTTTTATTTCTTGTTTCATTTTTTAACCCTTTTGTCTTTCTTTAAAATCTTGCGTTAAAGGCATAATCGGCTTTTGGTGAACAAAAACAAAAGTCACAGCCGATTGCGAAACTGAAGAATCTGAACCCGACCAAGAAGAGTCAACCAAAAATTCCTCACCCTTTTCTTTTGCTTGAATAGGCGTTACATTCCTTTCTTTTTTAACAAGACCCATTTGTTTTTTCACATCAAAGGGGATATTTTTTTCAATAAAGCCACACATTTTCGGTGAAAATTCTTTTGCACAGGCATATATTTCTTGCCAATTCAAATCGTTTTTTTCTTTTTCGGAAAAAGCCGAAAAAATCCTTTCAAGTGATTTTTGTTTTTCCTCTTCAACGCCGCAAATAATAATGTTTTCCAATTTAAGATATGGTGCATGATGCGGATAAACAGGGCATTTTTTGGTGTATAAATGATACATCAATTCCAAATCATCATGCATAACGGCAATGCTAAAAAGCTCGGCTTTATCTTCTTTTTCAACCGCTTCAAAAAACAAATCAAAAATTTCCTTTCTATTTTTAGGAGGTTTCGCTTTATGCAAAATAAGCGCCCCATTATCATAAAGGGGAGCGCCGGCCTTAAGCAATTCTTTCACCATAAACGAATTGCCGTTACAAAAAATAGCATTATGAAGAACATAATTGTTTTTCCAAAAAGCCTTTTTTGTTTTTGCATCTTTATTATATCTTTTTTGAAATTCGTTTAAAATCAAAGAAAAACTTTTTTCATCATCAACCCAAACGGTATATTGAAGCGGGAGCAAACGGGGGTAACCGTTAAGAGGCTTCAATATATCAGCCCCGCGCTCAAGCAATAATTGAACAACTTTCTCGTTTTTGCCATCAATGGCATTTAAAAGCGGTGTTGTTTCCCACGAATCAAAAAAACCGGCGTTTATTTTAGCCCCTTTTTCAATCAAAAATTTTGCAATTTCAAACTGCCCTTCTTTTGCCGCCAACATCAAAGGTGTTCCAAGGCTTTCGTGTAATAAATTCACTTTTCGCGTGTTTTTAACAAAATCTTGAACCCCCTCTAAATTGCCGGACTTAATGTCTTCAAAAACTTTATATTTTGCATATTGTTTCATCATTTTTTGAATCTTTTTGATATCTGAATACCAAAACGCCTTGTTAAAATCCATTTCTTCTTTTTTTGAAAACAACGATAAATCAATTTTTTTATTCAATTTAATAAAATATTTTGCCATCTGGATAAGAGAGGAGTCCTCTTTTAACACAATCTGTTCATTCTGACACTCGTTCAACATCTCTTTTAGCCGAGTATAATCCCCTGTATCAATAGCTGTTTTTAATGTATAATGTATATTCATCTTATTATTCCTTTCAAATTAATTTCGTTGTCTTTTCTGCGTGTTCATCATGAATGCTGGTTGATTAACAATTTTTGAAATGACAAGTTGTTGCGTTTTAACCACCTGTTGCACAACCTTTTTGATTTTTTTTGCCATTTCAATGTTTCCCGTTTTCATTGCCAAATTAAACGCATCAATTCCGTCATTATTTTTTTTAAGCACATCTATCACATCCATATTCATGCTCATTAAACGGTCAAAAGCTTCTTCATTACCGCTCAAAATCGCTTCCATCAATGCCGTGTTACCGTTTTTATCTTGGTGATTTAACAAGGCAATACACCACTCTTCAATAAATCTTGGATTTTTAAGGGCGTAAAAAAGCGCTGTTTTACCGTTTTTATCTTGTTGGTGCAGGTCAACTTTTTTTTCATGAAGAGCTTTAACTATTCCATCACAGCCTGTTTCAAGCGCTACCATGAGCGGTGTTCTTCCATATTTATCTTTTTCGTTTAAGCAAAAACCATTTTGAATCAAATAAATAGCCGGATTTTCTTTTTTCATTTCAATCAGCGCATTGATAAATCCCCGATCGATAAAAGGCAAAATCTTATGAAACAACCCTCTTTTGTTTATAACCTCAAAAAAAGTTGACTGATTTAAAACACATCCCCAAACAACCGGCGGCGCCCCTTTTGAATCCGTTTTTAATAAGTCCGCCCCCATATCAATGGCAAAATGAATATCTTTGGAATAATTTGAATGAATAATCTCTTTAAAAATCAATTTCCCGTTTGCATTCGGCTCGTTTAAAGAGAGAGTCGGATATTTTTTTAAAACATTAAGAATAGAGCTTGTTTCTTTTTGATAATAAGTCACATCTATAAAAAGATCTTTCATCACTTTAAAATCATCATTTCTTTTTTGAGCCAACTGCAATCTGCCATCCAATAAAATCAATTCAGCTTTTCTTTCAATATATGCTTGAGCCAACACTTTAAATGATTCTTTTTGCGCCAAATCAAAAAAATGATGAAAAACGCCTTCGCTTAACAAATATTTGATCACTTCTTTTTGCCCGTTTAAGGCAGCAATCATCATCGGCGCATTCATTTTATCTTCAAAAAAACCAGCGCTTAACCTAGCCCCCTCTTCTTTTAACTTTTGAATAAAAGGCAGATTTCCCGTCTTTATGGCTTCACTCAGCAAAAGTTTTAATTTTTCTTTTTTTGAAAAATATGATTTTCCTTTCTTTGAATAAGAGTTTTCTTCTTTCAGCCAGTCAAAAACTTGTTTTTCATCATTTTCGCCAACAGCTTTTAATGCCCTTTTCATCAGATAAATATCAAAAACTTCTTTAACGCCTTTAAAATCCCCGTTTTCAATTCTTTTTCTTAAAATAAAACCCCACGGGCCCAACAAAACCCGATCGATTTTAAGGCCTTGCGCCATGAAAAAGTTGCTGATATTTAAAAGTCCGATAAGGTCAAAACACTCCTTTTGATCTCGCCCGCCTTTTACCCATTCTTTATCGGCTTTTTGATAATCGCCCGTTTCAAATTCTCTTTCTAAACAAGAATATAAATCCATTTTTTTAAGCCTTTCCTTTAAATCCTTGTTTTTTGAGTATTACTGCCCCAATTCGTCACCTTTTTTTTCGGTAAAACCAATTTTTTGGGGGGCGATACCAGCCCTAACTTTTTTTTCATTTCCCGCTTAATTAAATTTGCCATTTTGATGTTTCCTTCGCTCATAGCCAAATTAAAAACATCTTTCCCCTCATCATTTTTAATTAAAATATCAGCGCCTTCAGCTATTAATTGTTGAACGATTTCTTTATTATTCATCAAAACGGCTTTCATCAGCGCCGTTTCGCCAAATTTATCTTGGTGATCGATTTGAATCTCTTGCCCTTTCACTCTGAATAATTGCATCAACCAACCATATTGAGCCGCCAAAACGGGATAAAAAAGCGCCGTTCTCCCATCCTTATCTTCTTGATTAATCTCTTTTGTTTTTGTTAAAAGAGGGTGTAAAAGAGAAGTAATTTCATAAAAATAAGCATTCATAAGCGGTGTTCTTGACTTTTTGTCTTTATCTTCCAACCCGATGTGATTATCAATCAGATATTGGATTATCTCATTCGCACTGTTTTGAATGGCCTCATTTAATATCCCGTTTTTAAAAACTTTTTGAGCCTCGCTTTTAAGTTCCTCGTTGCTAAAAAGCTTAAAAAACCAAAGCCTATATTGATAAAGGGCTTCCTCTAAAAATGTTTTCCCCTCTTTTGTTTTGCCTTGTAATGAAACGCCAAAAGATAAAGCACTGTTTGCCAAATTCATATCATTGTTTTCAATGGCTTCTTCTAAAATCCCTTTCCCCTCTTCGTTTTTAACCTCCATTGAAAGCAACGGATATTGATTTAAAAATTTAAAAACTTCTTTCTCGCTAATTGAACCTCTCAACAACCGGTGCGCCAGCGCCCATTCTTCTTTGTCCTTTTTCTTTTTCAATAAAGAGCCATATGATAAAACAAGCTCCACCATTTTTGGATAATCATTTGCTTTTTTATAAGATTTAAAAATCGCCTTTTTTTGGCTCCCAAGCAAATAAACTTTTGCCCCTCGTTGTAACAGTTTATAAACAATATCTTTATGCTGATATTGCGCGGCATACATCAACAAACTTTCTTCTTTATTTTCAAAAAACGAAGGGTTTAATCTCGCGCCTTTTTCAAGCAATTCTTCCAATATCTCCCATTGACCAGATTTTGCCGCCTCAAGAGATAAAAGCTTTAATTTTTTATCCCGTTTAAAAGAATTTTCCGTTTCCAAATAGTCAAAAACCGTTTGTTTATCGTTCTCTTTAATGGCTTTTAGGGCTGTTTTTAAATGATAAATTTCCAAACATTTTGTTGCTATATCCAGTTTATCAACATGAAAAGAAGCGCGAAACAAATAAATCCACGGACCAAAAATCTCTTCATCAATTTTTATCTTATTGCTTAAAAAAAGGTCAATAACGGCAAGTTCTTTAGCCAAAGAGGAGTCTTTATCCCTTAACCAGTTAGCCATTTCTTGTTCCCACCAGTCTGTTTTGGCTTTTTTATAATCGCCGGTTTTAAACCCTTGTTTTAAACATTCATATAACGTTATCGCCATATTTTTTTTATCCTTCCCTCTCCCTTTTTGGCTCAAACGCACTCAAAATTTTTGAAGAGCTGATTTTTTGTGGCTCATTCAGGCTTTTTGTTTTGCTTTGTGGTAAATCTAATTCTTCTTGAGGCAATATACTTCCTTGAGTCAACCCCCCTTCTTCTTGAGGCAACATACTTTCTTGAGGCAAGCCCCCTTCTTCTTGAGGCAATATACCTTCTTGAGTCAAGCGCCCTTCTTCTTGAGGGAATATACCTTCTTGAGTCAAGCGCCCTTCTTCTTGAGGTAACATACCTTCTTGAGTCAAGCGCCCTTCTTCTTGAGGTAACATACCT
>JAFXIF010000073.1 GCA_017533325.1 Alphaproteobacteria bacterium | reverse complement strand
GGTTCAGATGTTAAAATCCGTATCGCCTCAGATTTAAAAGAAAACAGATTTTTATATAGGAGATTATTATGGCAGAAATTACAGCCTCTTTAGTTAAAGAATTGCGTGAAAAAACGGGTGCTGGCATGATGGAATGTAAAAAAGCCCTCACAGAAACAGCCGGTGATTTAGAAGGTGCTATTGACTTTTTGCGTAAAAAAGGGTTATCCGTTGCCGAAAAAAAAGCAGGCCGTATTGCTAACCAAGGTTTGGTAGCTGTGGCTGTAGACGGCAAACGTGGTGCGTTAGTAGAATTAAACTCTGAAACAGACTTTGTCGGTCGTAATGGTGAGTTCCAAGCTTTCCTCAGCGATGTTGTTCAAATCGCTTTAGATAAAAAAGGCGATATTGACGCCGTTAAAGCCGCTGATAAAGGTGGTAAATCCGTTGAAGCCAACCTCACAGACTTAATCGCCAAAATCGGTGAAAACATGAGCTTGCGTCAATCCGCTTATGTTGATGTTGAAAACGGTGTTGTTGTGCCGTATATGCACTCTGCCGTTGTTCCAAACCAAGGTAAAATCGGCGTATTGGTTGCTTTAGAAAGCTCTGCCGATGAAGGCGCTTTAAAAGAACTCGGTCATAAATTAGCTATGCACATTGCTGCTGTAGCTCCGAAATTCAAAACAATTGATTCCGTTGATGCCGAAGCACTCGCTCGTGAAAAAGCCATTTATATGGAACAAGCTAAAAACTCCGGCAAACCGGCCAACATCGCCGAAAAAATGGTTGAAGGTCGTATCCGTAAATACTATGAAGAAGTTGTTTTAATGGAACAAGCTTTCATCATGGATCCGGATAAGAAAGTCAAGGATGTAATTGCAGAAGCCGCTAAATCTGCCGGTTCTGATATTTCTTTGAAAAACTTTGTTCGCTATAATTTGGGCGAAGGTTTGGAAAAGAAAGAAGAAGATTTCGCCGCTGAAGTTGCTAAAGCAGCTCAATAATCAACTTTTTTATAAAAGGAGGCGACAGTATTGTTGCCTCCTTTTTTTTGTATTTAAAAGGATAAAAAATATGTCAAACAAATATTTAGAACAACAAATCAAACACCAAAAAGAAATTGAAAAATTGCAAGAGCGCATCATTTATTTTACAGCAATGAGCAGTATTATCGGATGTACAATCGGTGCCGTTTGCGGATATATGATCGGAATAGAAAATGCTCAAAAAATTGCCACTCAAGAAATGCCGGCAATAAAGCAAGTATCCGAAAAACAACGGTAATATTAAAGACGAATATGTCAATAAATTCAATGAGTTGTCGTGTTTGTATTGCATTTTTTTCATTTTTGTGATATAATGATTTTATCATCAACAAGCAGGAGGAAAAAATGACAAAGGCAGAAATGAAAGATTTAGAACTATCCCAAACATTAGTCAAAATGAAAGAAGAAAATTATAATCGTATGATGATTGAGCAGGAAAAACGAGACCGTAAAATTTTGCTGGGCAGTTTAGGGATAATGGCCGCAATTCTCACAGCAGCTGGAGCTATCGCCGTTAATCATATGAAAGACAAAATGGAAAATAAAATACCATCTGAACCAGTGAAAATTGAGCAAAACGTCAGTAAAAACACACTGCAAAAAGCACAGCATGTCCGTTAGTTAAAAAAACGCAACATAAAAGGCCTGTTAAAAGGCCTTTATTTTTTACTTGCAATACAAAGGGGATTTGAGGTATAATGCCGTCATATCAATTTAACATAAAGGATAAAAAAATGACCTATTCAGAAATTAAAACAGACATGCAAACAAGACTTGGAAAAACACAAGAGGCTTTAAAAAAAGATTTTGCCGGTCTTCGTACGGGACGTGCCACAACCGCTTTGTTAGATCCAATTATGGTGGACGCTTACGGTTCTATGGTTCCACTGAATCAAGTTGGAAACGTATCCGTACCAGAGGCCAGAATGTTATCCGTTCAAGTATGGGATAAATCTTTGATGACGCATGTGGAAAAAGCCATTATGGAATCCGGTTTGGGATTAAATCCAATGAATGACGGACAATGCATTCGCATTCCTATTCCACCTCTGTCCGAAGAACGTCGGGTAGAGTTGTGTAAAATTGCCGGAAAATATACGGAAACGGCCAGAATTTCGGCCAGAAACATTCGCCGTGATGCGTTGGATGAAGTAAAAAAACTCAAAAATGCGAATGAAATTTCAGAAGATGATCAAAAACGTTTTGAAACAGAAATCCAAACTTTGACGGATAACACCATCAAAGCATTGGATGATATGTTAAAAGCCAAAGAAGTTGAAATTAAACAGGTGTAATCAAATGAATATTCCCCACCACGTCGCAATTATTATGGACGGCAACGGCCGTTGGGCTCAAAAACGAGGATTGCCCAG
>JAFXIF010000072.1 GCA_017533325.1 Alphaproteobacteria bacterium | reverse complement strand
GACATAAATTTGTTAGATTCAAGCGAGGATACTTTGTTGATGCGGGCAAGCAAAAATGGAGATGAAAAAATGGCCTCTTTGTTATTGCAAGCAGGATCTGATGTGAACTTTCAAAACAAGCAAGGGCAAACAGCTTTGATGCGCGCTGTTCAATTTGAAAAAATTGAGATGATTAAATATCTTATTTTAAAAGGCGCACGCTTGGATTTAAAAGATAATAACGGTCAAACAGCATTAAATATGGCCATTGAATCCAGTAATAAAGGCATTTTTGATTTGTTGATTGATATTGATTTGATTAAAAAAGGCTTGGCAACAGGACCGATTGAGGGGTTAAAGATTTCCTCCCAAAAAGTTGAGGAAAAAGATTCTTATGGGCGCGATTATACGTTTTAAAAGGAAAAAAAGATGCAATACGAAAAATATATTGAACATAAATTCATATCAGCCGTGAGTCAAAATTCTCTTGAAGCAGTGAAAGACATTTTGGATGAAATAAAGGCAGCGACAAATGAGGCTTTTTATCGGGCGCTTGTTGAGGGACATGAAGAAATTGCAGATGAATTTTTAAAATCCGGTGTAGATGTGAATTATCAAGACTCTTCCACTAAAATAACGCCATTGATGAAAGCAGCCAGAGAAGGAAGGAGTGATGTTGTTCAAAAATTGATTGACCTAGGGGCTGATTTGAATTTGAAAGCACTGACCGATTTTACGGCGCTTTTTTTTGCGATAGACTACTCTGAGACTGATTGCGCTCTTAAATTAATTGAGGCGGGGGCAGATGTGAATAAAACAGATATGTTTGGAGAAAATGAGTTAATTAGAGCCGCACATCAAGGATTGGATAAAGTTGTTTTGGCAATTATAGAAGCCGGGGGCGATCTTTCTCATGCAGATGACAGTGGAAATACCCCGTTATTAACAGCGGTAGCTCGGGATCATGTGGCTTGTGTTCAAGTTCTTATTGATAAGAATGCTGATTTAAACTGGCAAGATAAATATGGATATAATGCGTTGATTATTGCGGCTTATCATGAAAATGAAGAGATTGTGAAACTTTTGCTGCAAGCAGGTGCCAATGTGAATTGCCAAAATGAAGACGGCGAAACGGCATTGATGGTTGCCGTGAAAAGAGACAATTTTGCTATCTTTCAAGAATTGATTATGAATGGAGCGGATGTTTTAATTAAAGATAACAAGGGGATTGATGCATATAATTTGGCAATGAAATCGGGAAATCAAAATATGGCGCGGTTGATTAAAGAAGCGGCGAAAAAACAAGTTTCAAAAAGAAGAATTGCCTCTCAACAGGCTGGACAAAGAGCTCAAAGCGTTCAAAGACAAAACGGGATTTAAAGCTTAAGATAAGCCATTAACAAAAGGTAACAGATAAAGGCAAAAAGATGAAAGAAGCGTTAAAAGAGGCCGCTAAAAACGGCGATTTAAAAGAGGTTCAAACGGCGTTGGATGTATTGAACAAAGATTTGGCAACAATAAAAAGCGAAGCGTTGTTTTTAGCCGTTTTAAACGGGAATGAAAATATTGTTGATGTTTTGATTCAAGAAGGCGCTGATATAAATTTTAAAGGTGGCGAGGATATGGATAGCTGTTTAAAAACAGCGATTATGAAAGGTCATCTGGAAATTGCCAAAAAATTGATTGGGCATGGAGCTGATTTAAATGCCAAAAATAAAAATGGAGTGACGGCATTGATGAGTGCCATTAAGGGCAAACAATTTGATGTGGCAAGGGATTTGATGACATTTGGTGCTGATGTGAATTTAACGACAAATAAAGGGTTTAGCGCACTTCATTTTGCGGCTTTGATAAAAGAGGGCAAAGAAATTGTTGCTGATTTGATAAAGTTTGGAGCTGTGCCGGATATACCGGAAGAAGACGGATGGACGGCGTTGATGATTGCTTCTCAATTTGATGAAAGAGAGGAATTTATTTCAACTTTAATTGAAAAAGGCGCCAATGTGGATTATCAAAATAATCATGGCTCAACAGCACTTCATATTGCGGCATACAAAGGAGTCTGGAGCGCTATAAAAACCTTGATTGAAAAAGGCGCCAATCTTAATATACAAAATAAAAACGGGTGGACGGCGTTGATGCATGCTGCGCAATCTAAAGAAGGTTTCAGTGTTCTTTCCGCTTTAATTGAGAACGGTGCCAATCTTGATATTCAAAATAAAAAAGGGTGGACGGCGTTGATGCATGCTGCGCAATCTGAAGAATGTTTAAGCGGGCTTTGTGCTTTAATTGAGAACGGTGCCAATCTTGACATGCAAAATGAAGGTGGGCTGACGGCTTTGATGGTGGCAGCTTATCATGACAACTTTCACTTGGTTCAAGAATTAATTGCCGCCAAAGCGGATTTAAACCTTGTTGATAAAGAGAAAAACACAGCTTTGATGTATGCGCTTCAAGAAAATAATTTTCCCATTGCGTCTTATTTGATTATCAAAGGGATTGATGTTTCGATTAAAAATAAAGACGGGCTGGATGCATATAACTATGTTATGAAATCCGGAAATAAAAAAATGGCTCAGTTGATTAAAGAGGCAGCCAAAAAACAAGTTTCAAAAAGAAGAATTGCCTCTCAACAGGGTGGACAAAGAGCTCAAAGACAAAACGGGGTTTAAAGGAAAGAAAATATGAAAGAAATGTTTCTTCACGCGGTTGAAAATAATCAGGTTAAGAAGGCTCATCTTGTTTAAAAAAAATAAAGAACCGGTTAAATTAAAATTGATGGAAGAAAGTAAAAGACAAAAGAGGTAAAGAAGATGAATTTTGAAAAATTAGAAGAGATGCTTTTAGAGCAAGCTGTGATAGAAAAAAATAAAGAACTCTTTAGACAAAAGGCTGATGAATTAAGAACAAAAGCCTTCTTTCAGGCGATGAAAGATAAGGATAAAGTAAATGCCCTTAAATTCCTTGAAAAAGGGATTTGTGTCAACGCGTTAAATGAAGAGGGCCAAACGCCGTTGATGATGGTTGCTTCTTGTGGTGATTATCAGATGGCTGAAAAATTGATTAAAGAGGGCGCTCAAGTTGATTATAAGGGAAAAAACGGATGGACGGCGTTGATGTTATCCGCTTATTTCGGATGTGAAAATATTTCGGAGCTGTTGCTGGAAAATAAAGCGGATGTCAACTTAAAAAATGATGACGGGGCAACGGCGTTAATGCTGGCTGTTAAAGAGGGGTATTTCGGCGTTTCAACCTTGTTGGTGCAACAAGGTGCTCAAATCAACATTCAAAACAAATATGGGCAACATCTAATCATGCCGGCTATTGCATACGAATATATGGATATTTTAAAGCTTTTGATTGAAAAAGACTCAAGCGTTTTAAAAGAAGGAAATCTTTTAAAAGAAGTTTATGATGTGGCCATAAAAAAGGGCGATAAGGCGTTGGCTTTAAAAGTTCAAGAAAACATGAATGCTCAAATAAAAGAAAAAAAATTGATAAGCAAGCAAGAGATAACTCCTCAGGCCTCTTTATTGAATGAGAATCAAAGGTAAGAAAAATGGATATAGCATTATCAGACGCGATTTTAAGCAATAATGAAGCCGTTGTTGAGGACTTTATTAAAAAAGTTAAGGAAAGTGAAAGGCAAAAAAATGAAGCGTTTTTATTTGCCGTTCATCATAAACGCACGAAGTTAGCCAAAAAATTTATGGCGCTGGATTTGGATTTAACTTATGAAAAAGACGGATGGACAGCGTTAGGAAAAGCCTCTGCCAATGGCAATTTGGAACTTGTGAACGAACTTTTGAGCGTTGGCGCAAACATTAATCATCAATCCTCTAAAGGCTGGACGGCGTTGATGTTAGCCACTTGCAATAAACAAGAAAAAATGGCCGATTTTTTAATTGATAATGGGGCTAATGTGAATTTATGTGACCTAAAAGGCAAAACCGCTATGATATGTGCGGCTGATTATGGCAGTTTGGCGATTGCGGAACGGTTGATTGAAAAGGGCGCTGACCTTTTAAAAAAAGATAATCAGGGGCGGGATGCTTATACCATTGCCATGCAACAAGGGCATAAAGAAATTGCTAAAGCCATTAAGCTTTCTTTTAAAAAAAAGATAAAAGAAATCAAAAGGATAGTCTCCCCACAGCAAATTCAAGCTCAAAACAATAATCAAAACGATGGGTAACAAAGATGACAACGAAAAAGCATAGCAACATTTTTGAAACTTTAAAAATTTTATATTCAGACTTTTTATCCATTAACAGAATAGATGATTATGGAAAAACACTGTTAATGAGAGCAACAGAGAGAGGCGACTTAAAAAAGGTTCAAAAATTAATTGATGCCGGCGCTGATGTGAACAAACAAGATAGTGTTAAGGAAACGGCTTTATTTATTGCTGCTTCAAAAGGATATACGGATATTTTAAGAGAGCTTATAAAAGCAGGTGCTGATGTGAACCATGAAAATAAATGGAAAATGACGCCGATTTTTGAAGCACTTAAAAAGGGGAATGAAGAGTGTATAAAACTGTTAATTGAATCTGGCACTGATGTGAACAAACAAGATGAACATGGGTGGAGCGTTTTGATGTGCGCTTGCGAAAAAGGAAGTAAAGAAAATGTGAACTTGTTAATTGAAGCCGGCGCTGATGTGAATTTAAAATCTTCAACCGGCTGGACGGCTTTAAAATCTTCAACCGGCTGGACGGCTTTAATGTACGCTGCCAGAAACAATAAAGAAAATATCGCAAAAATTCTTTTAAATGCCGGTATAAATCCGAATGCTCAAGATGATTATGGGAATACGGCGCTTTATATTGCCGTGACAAATAAACATGTTGAAATGATAGATTCCCTGATTGAGTCGGGGGCAGATTTGAATATCAAAGAGGCACATGGTTGGAGCCCTTTATCGGTTGCCGTTTTAAGCGAAAATGTTTCGATTTTAAAGAAGTTAATCAAAAAAGGCGCTGATATCAACAGTCAGGATAAGATAGGCTTAACACCGTTGATGCGGGCTATTTGTCATGGATATATGAATCCCGCTTATGAGTTAATTGATGCCGGCGCTGACCTTAATTTAACCGATAATACGGGGCAAACGGCGTTGATGGAGGCGGTTAAAAAAGGAAAAATTCGCTTGGTGCAAGAGTTGATAAAAAAAGGCGCGGATATTAACATTCAAGATAAAGAGGGCTTAAGTGCGCTTATGATTGCGGCTGATAAAGGCTATAGTCAGGTTGTTAAAGACTTGACCTTGAAGGGCGCAAATATATTTTTAAAGTCAAAGCAAGGCAAAGATGCCTATCATTATGCCATGTGTCAGGGCGATCAAGGGGTGGCAAAAGTGATTCAAGAGGCCGTTAAAAATTTAATTAGGACTTATCAGCTTCCGTCTCATAAGAAAAATCAAGTTCTTTTAAAGAACATTTGTAGTCAACAGCTCATTTATTCAAGGTAACGAATCAAAAATGTATCGAATAATAAAAAAAGCAATTGAAAATAAAAACTCTGCCTTCTTTCAAAGATTTTTGAAAGCACTTAACGTTGACGTGAACTTAAAGGATAAAGCGGGGAACACCTTATTAATGAAAGCGGCTCAAGAAGGGGTGTTGCCGATTGTTGAGTTATTGATTCAAAATGAATGCGCTTTAGATAAACAAAACAATGAGGGTGTTTCGGCTTTGATGATGGCGGCCGAAAAGGGGCATAAAGAGGTGGCTGATTATTTAATCAGGCAAGGGGCGGAACTTGATTTTTCGGATATATCGGGCGAAACCGCCTTGATGAAAGCCATTCAAAACAACCATGAAGAGATTGTTTTTTCTTTATTGGACGCTCAGGCTGATGTGAACATTGAAAATCAATTTAATCAAACACCACTTATAATTGCCTCTTACCAAGGTCAAGCAGATCTTGTAAGCGCCCTTTTAAGACAAACAAACGATATTAATAATCAAGATGATGATGGGGAAACGGCTTTAATGTGTGCCGTTCAAGAGGCGCATAAAGAGGTTGTTTCTTTATTGCTGAAGGCGGGTGCTGAGGTCAATATTCAAGAGGAAACGGGGAAAACGGCGCTGATGATGGCGGTTAAAAAAGGATATTTTGATATCGCCAGTGAGCTTTTAAGAGCAGGGGCGGACCCAAATATTCAAGACTGTGACGGTGAAACGGCGTTGATGATTGCCACTCAAGAAGGAAAAATTTCCTTGGTCGAAGCGCTTCTTAAAAAAGGCGCAGATGTGAATAAACAAGATAAGGATGATATTTCTTGTTTATCATGGGCGTTTATTTGTCAACAAAATCAAATTATTGACCTTTTGATTCAAGCAGGGGCCGAATTAACGGATGAATTTGCGGGACTGGTTTTAAACTGGGCGATTTTAAATAATGACACAAGCCTTGTTGAAAAAATGGTGCAAGCCGGGATGGATTTAAATTTAATAGAGGAGGAGGACTATTCTCTTTTAAGTTTTGCCGCTTTATATGGTGAGCTGGAAATGGTTCAAGAATTAATTGAATGGGGCGCTGAGGTGAATAAAAAAGATGATTTTGGCGCAACGGCCTTGATTTATGCCGCCGATAATAACAAGGAAGCCTCAGTCAAAAAGTTAATTGAAATGGGCGCAGATGTTTTAATTAAAGATAACAAGGGGATTGATGCGTTTAATTTGGCGATGAAAAAAGGACATCAAAATATAGCGCATTTGATTAAAGAAGCGGCGAAAAAACAAGTTTCAAAAAGAAGAATTGCCTCTCAACAGGCTGGACAAAGAGCTCAAAGCGTTCAAAGACAAAATGGGATTTAAAGGAAAGAGGGTAAAAAAATGCTGAAAGAGTTCATCAAAAAAGCAAAAGAGGTCTTAAAGGGAAAAAAGATAACCCCTCATTTGGGCGTTAGAACTCTTAACATTCATTTGATGAGCAAAGAAAAAGAATTTTAAAAACAGGTAAAAAAAAGATGACGGATAAGTATTCAAAACTTTGTGACTTAATTATGACAGATGATGTTGACGGGTTAAAAAAGTTTATTGCCGATAAAACGCTTGATCTTGGCAAGAGTGATTTTCCTTATATATTAACGCATCCGCTGATGTTGGCGACTTTGAGTGATGAACAAACGGGCGCAAAGATGTTAAAAATTTTAATTGACGGGGGTATTAATCTTCACTCTGAAAGCGCTCAAAAAGTTTTTTTAAGCACCATAGAGTCCACTCATACCCAAAAGGTGAAAGTTTTTTTGGAAGCAGGTGTTGATGTGAACAAAGAAATTGATGGGTGTTTACCACTTATTGAAGCCCTTAAAAGAGAAAATATGAATATGGCGCTTTTTTTGAAACAACAAGGGGCGGATGAGTATTTAAAAGATGCTAAAGGGAGTTCAGCTTACTCTTATTTAAAAAACATGTATCAAGAAAAATTAAAGGCTTATTTTTTAAAGCTTTTAAAAGAAAAAGAGAAAAATAATCAAGACATAAACGTTATTGATATTGATGAAGCGGTTGGCAAAAATAAAGAAACTTTATTAACCCAAGCGATTGACAGGGGAGATTTAAAAGAGGTGGAGCTTTTGATTTTTTTAGGGGCAGATGTCTTCCAAAAAAATTCAAACGGGGTGGATGCTTATAATTATTGCATGCAAAAAGGTCAACCAAAATGCGCTGAAGTTATTAAAAATAAAATTAAGCAACAGTTAAATAAAGCAAAAGGATTCAGCTTGTCTTATCATGATATTTTCCCGCTTATCATTGACGATAAAATAGGTTGTTTTAAAATTGAAAAAGAGTTTGATGTTTTTAAAGTATCCGCTTCAAAAAGAACTCATCCTAAAATTCATAAAGGCAATTTTCAAATGCCCCACTTTTTTGCACATCAAAAGGTAAGGAATTAAAAAAATGGCAACAAAAACAGATATTATACATGAAATCATGCAAAAGAATGACAAGGGCCGGTTAAAGCGCATTCGAAAGCTTTTGGAAAATGATGCCCTTAAAACACAAGGCGATATTGACGTTAATCCGCTATATTTAGCCGTTTTTATGCATGAACTAGAGATTATTGACTTATTGCTTGATTATGGGGAAAATATTGATTCGATAGATAAAAACGGCAAAACGGCGATTGCAGAAGCCGTTTGTTGGGATAAAAAAGAATTAACGCGTTTTTTAATTGCGCGGGGCGCCAATGTGAACCGATTGAATATTCAAGATGATTTATCCGGTTTATCGGTTCAAGAAAGCTTTAATTTATTGCTTGAAGCCGGATTTGATGTGCCAGCTCAAGATAATTATGCGTTGGCTGAAAAAGCTTTGAATTTTAATAAAGAAACTTTGCCGTTATTATTTGAACACGGGCTTTATTTAAATAAACAAGAGAAGAAAAAATATCAAACATTTTTGTTGCGTTCCAAAATTTGGGAAATGGATGAAATTGTTAAAAATCCAAAGCTTGTTTTTCAAAAATATAATGACGAAAAGGGATTAAAGCCCCTTCCTGCTTATAAAAGAATCTTGGGTTTTGTGGGTGAAAGAGAACTTTTTGAAGCCGTTCAGGTTAACGAAGAAAAGGTGCTCAAAAAAACTTTAGAGCATAATCAACTGGATGAAAAATTAAAGCTTGACCTTGTTTATGAATGCATTTTAAGAAACAGACCGCATCTTTTAGCGTTGTTGATTGATTATAATGCCCCGCTTGAAGATAAGTTTGATGAAGATATGTCGCCTCTTTTATTTGCTTGCTTAAAAAACCGCTCTTATATCGCAAAGGTTTTGATAGCGAAGGGCGCTGATGTGAACTTTAAAGCGAAAAAAAGCGAATTAACGCCGATTATGGCAGCCGTTATGTATTCGAACTATTATCTTGTGTCCGATTTGATTAGCAAGAATGCTGATGTGAACCAAACAACAAAAGGCCTCACGCCTTTAATGAAAGCCATTGAGTTAAAACGATTAAAAAATTTGGGCGTATTGGCAAGAGCCTCTAAAGACTATAAAGTTGATTTGAACTTTCAAGATGAAGAGGGGCAAACGGCTTTAATGAAAGCGATTGAAAACGGATTTGTGGCCGGTTGCAAAGTTTTAATCAGCGAAGGGGCAGATGTTTTCATTAAAGATAACATGGGTCTTGATGCTTATAATTATGCCATGCAACAAGAGCAAAGAAAAGTGGCTTCACTTATTAAAGAACAGGTGCTTAAAATTTATAAGGAAAAAAAGAATTTGTCTCAAACCTCAAGGAGTCAGCCGATTCAATCGGGGCAACAAATAAGCGTTTCTCAACCTTTAAACCTGCAAGTGGCTTCACTTATTACAGAACTGGTGCTTAAAACTTATAAGGAAAAAAAGAATTTGTCTCAAACCTCAAGGAGTCAACTGATTCAATCGGGGCAAAAAATAAGCGTTTCTCAACCTTTAACCCGGCAAAAAGATTAAGGTTTTTTAGATGTTATTTGATAAGTATCTGTATTCAAAAGATAAAATTCTTGAATCTTTATATGAAGAAAATCAAATCTTTCTTCTTGAGGCTCTTCAAAACGATAAAATTGACAAGAATTTAAAATTTGATTGGGGTGAACCGTTGTTAAATCAGGTTTTAAAGTATGGATACTTGCTCGTTTTAAAAAAAATGATTGAAAAGAATGTGGATGTGAACCAAGCAGATAGCGAAGGTGTTACGCCGGTGATGGTTGTTGGTGAGCGCAATAAACATCATTTTCTTGATAAAGATTCTTTAAACCGGTTGGATAAGCAAAATGAATTTTTTTTCACTCTTTTAAAACAAGCGGGCGCTGATTTTAACCGGCCTGATAATCAAGGATTGACGCCGTTAGAAAGATTAATCAATCAATCGCTTCCGCAAGGCTGGCGAGGGGTTGTTCCTTTCGGGTATATAGATGATTTTGATACCTATCAATCAAGCGCAGAGCTTTTATTGAAATTTGGCGCTGATATTAATTATAAAAACGAAAAAGGGCAAACGCCTTTATTTGCGGCCGTTTCGCAACGAAGTTTAAAAGCCGTTACCTTTTTAATTCAAAAGGGCGCAAAGATTGATGAGCAAGATGACAAGGGGCAAACGGCTTTGATGAAAGCCGTGCAAGATGACTCTTTAAAAGACGCTAAATTTAAAAACGGTTGTCCGATTTGTGTTTCAAATTTGCTTGAAGAAGATGAAAGAACAATTAAAAATGTTATTGAAAGGAGGGGGCTATCGATTATTGATTATTTGCTTTCAAAAACAAGCGATTTTTGCCTTAAAGATAAACGAGGAGATGATATTTATTCGTTGGCGATGAAAAGCTCGAATCAGGCGGTGGCTAAACTGATTTTGAACTCTCTTAAAATCAAAATGAGGAATCAAAAAAAACAAGGGGGGCCATTTCGAGGTGCGCAACATTTAAGGTTTTTAAATCAAAAAGAGAGGGTTTATGTTTAAAAAAATATCCGATTTTTTAATAGATTTATTTTGTCCCGAAACAGAAAAAAGCATTTTAAAACTTCTTGCTCAAAATGAAAAAAAGCTTATTTTTTGGCTGGAGAGAGGAAAAATTGACCCGAATATATGTTTTTTTAATAAAGAGACTTTATTAACCCATGCCCTTAAAAATAAGCGCTTTAGCCTGTTGGAAAGTTTGATTGATGCGGGGGCAAACCCCAATAAGAAAAATGAGTTAAACGAATATCCGCTTGAAATTGCGATTAAAACAAATTACCCCGAGGGCGCGGGGCGTTTGGTCTTGGTGGGGGCGCTTATTCAACCTCTTAAAGATGACGTTTTTTATAAAGGTTTTGAGAACTTATTTTCTTCAACCATTCATGAAATCATTGAGAATGAACCGGCGGTTTTGGATAAAAAAGATGAGCAAGGGAAAACGCTTTTGATGAGAGCCGTTTTAAGCAATCGAAAAGTGATTGTTGAAGAACTTTTGTTATGGCAAGATAAAAAAGGGCTTGATGCGGTTGATAATCAATCAAAAACGGCATTAATGCATGCGGTTTTATCAAAAAATATTGAAATGGCAAAAAAGTTGATTTGTTTTGAAGTCGGCCTTGATTTACAAGATAAAGAGGGCAAAACGGCGCTTCATTATGCCTCTCTTTTGGGGTTGGATTCAGTTGTTTATTACTTGATTTTAGGGGGCACTGATATTCATTTAAAAGATAAAGAGGGTAAAACGGCGTTTCATTATGCCTGTATGAAAAAAAATTACGGGTGCGTTAAGCATTTGGCTGATGCCGGCGCTTTTTTATCAAGCGGGCATTATGACGAGCGCTTATTGATTGAAACGGCGATTTTAGAAGGGCAAGTTTTGTTAGCCGAGGCAATTATAAAGCATTTGCCGGATTTGAATTTAACGGATGCTGATGCCAATTCCTTGCTTCATCAGGCGACCTTTCGTCAAAATAAAGAAATCGTCCGCTTATTGCTTGAAAACGGGGCGAGAATTGATATTTTGGATGCTGTCGGAGAAACGGCGTTGATGAAAGCCGTTCGTTTAAAAGATAAGGAACTGTGTGAAATTTTTCTTGAAAAGGGGGCGGATGTGTTGATTAAAAATGATAATCTGGAGGATGCTTATTCCTTGTCAATGAAAAACGAAAATAAAGAAATTGCCCGTTTGATTCAAGCTCATTTAAAAGAAAAGTTAATCAGGGATAGAAAGCCTTTTTCTTTTAAAAAACTTCAAGAATCCTCTTATCAAAAAGAATAAAGTTAATAAAAATACATTGTTTTTTTCTCTATAAAAATCAAATGCTTTTCTCTAATTCGTTGACGAAATAAGCTAAATATGATATAATAGAAAAAGTTTAAATTTGGAGGGGTTAGATGAAAAATCAAGAAACATTAAATAAGTCATTATTACTTGCCGTTCAGATGGGGAATTTAAAAGCCGTTCAAAAAGCATTGAACGAGGGGGCTGATATTGATTTTCAAGGCGAAAATGGTCAAACAGCTTTGATGCGCGCCATTTTAAATCAAAAAGAAGACGTGTTTAATTTATTGCTTTTTGAAAATGCCAATGTGAATCTTCAAGATAAAGAAGGCAAAACAGCGTTGATGATGGCTTATCAAATGGGGTTAACTGATTTTATAGAAGAATTAAAATTAAAAGGCGCTGATGAAAAGATTAAAGATATTTATGGGAATACGGCTCAAGATTATGAATTAGAAGAATCAGTTGGTATGCCAAAACCCGTGAGCATTGAAAAGAAAAAGGCTCAAAAATTATTGATGGAATCTATTTTAATAGAATCAAAAGAAGGCATTGATATTGCTTTAAAAAACGGTGCTGATCTTGAATATCAAAATTTTGAAGGGGAGGAAGGAACGCCCTTGCTTTTTGCTTTGAAAAAAGGCAATGTTCAAATTATTTCATATTTGATGGAGCGTGGCGCAAAAGCCAATGAAGAAATGGTTAAAATTGCAGCTAAAGATGGAAATGTTTATGCTTTAGATGAATTAACAAAAAGGGGTAAACAATTTTTTAGCCCAGAAGTTAAAAAGCTTTTATTTAGAAATCATTTATCACCTGCTATGCAAAGAATTATTCAAGAATATGAAGAGTCTCAAGGAACTTTAGAAGGCAAAACAGAAGAAGAAATTCAAGTGGCTGTTACTCAAGCACAAGAGCAAAAACAAAAAGAAGAAGTGGCTAAAATTGAAGCCAAGAAAGAAGAGATGAAAAAAGAACAAGCCGAAAAAGAAGAGCTTCAAAAACAAGAGCAAAAGAAAGAAGAACAAAAAGCACAAGAAGAAAAAGAGCAAAAAGAAGCTCAAGAAGAGCAAAAAGGAGAAAATGAAATGTTAGATGAAGAAAAACAAGAAGTGATTACCAATCAAGTGAAAGAAACGCTTCAAAGACAAGAAAAACGAGCAAAATCAACAGAGCATTTATTTAAATTAATTGCGCATGATGTTCAATTTCATGACATTGAAGATTTTGTAAGAGGCGAAAATGACGCGGTGGAAAAAGAAGATCCTCGTGCGGTTTTAACTTCTTCTGTTGCAACGGATATTATGCGTTTTGCAAAGGAAAGAGCGGCTGAATTTAAAAAAGATCCACAAGAGTTGATGAATAATGCGGCAGCTTCGTTGCTTTATTTGGCTGCCAAATATAATCAGGTGGATGTTGCCAAACATGTGTTAACTTTAAGACCAAACTTTTTTAAAGAGAAAAAAGATAGATGGGGCGCTGTTCATTCTGCAGCAAGTTTTGGCAATATTGAAGTGATGAATGAATTTATTAACTTTGGTGCCGAGTTAAATGTTGATGAAAATGCTTGGTCAAGTCCTTTAAAAGCGGCTATTTTTCAAGGGCAAGAAGCCATGATTAAGTTTTTGTTTTCAAAAGGCGCCAATATGCGACCGGGGAAAAATTCGGAATTAATTGATGCGGCTGAAAGTGAAAAAACAATGGCTGGTTTTGATGCTTTGTTGTTACGCGCCGGAAAAGATAAAGAAGCTTTTCGCAAGGCTTTATTTAATGCCGCTTACAATGGAAACAAAGAGGCAGTTCAAAAAATATTGAAAACAGTGGATAAATGGGGAGCTGTTGCTTATAATCAGGTTTTTAAACCTTTAAAAACTTATAAAGAAATATTTGCAACTTATGCGTTGATGGGGGCTGTGGCCGGTCAACAAAAAGAAATGGCTTCTTTTTTAATTGAAAATGGCGCTGATGTAAAAGCTGATTCTTTTGTTTATGCAGCGGTTCACAAACATGATGCAGAAATGCTTAAATTGTTGATTGAAAAGGGCGCTATTGCAACAATGCCGGAAAGATTACTCTCTGGCGGAAAGATTCAACATTGTCTGAAGCCATTTATTGGGTCCCTTGTTATGGCACAGAACTTGTTGAAGAGCTGATAAAGGCAGGGGTGAACCCAAACAAAAAGGTTTATGCTCATAAATTTGATTCCAAATTGAATCAAACTGTACAGCTTTATACCTATCCGATTTTATTGGCTGCTATGGATCAAAATGCTGAATTAATTAAATTCTTTGCTCAAAAAGGCAACAATATCAATCTGATGAATGAAGAGAAACAAACGGTGTTGGATATTTTTGAAGAACGAAGCAGGTTCAGCATTGAAGATGTAAGAATATCAGATCCAAACAGATCAATGCTTGTGCCGCAATTTTATGAAAAGTTAAAAGAAAACATCAAAATGTTGCGTTCGATGGGTGCTAAAACGGCCAAAGAAATTCAAGAGGAAAGAAGAGAAAAGTCTTTTATGATCAGATTAAAAAAGGCATTATCAAAAAATTAGTTAAATAAAGAAATCGTTTGCTTATTGCTTGAAAACGGAGCGAGAATTGATATTTTAGATGCTGTCGGAGAAACGGCGTTGATGAAAGCAACTGAATAAGGGCATTTCCCCGCCACTGTTAAATTACTTGAAAAAGGGGCGGATGTGTTGATTAAAAATGATAATCTTAGAGGATGCTTATTCCTTGTCAATGAAAAACGAAAATAAAGAAATTGCCCGTTTGATTCAAGCGCATTTAAAAGAAAAGTTAATCAGGGATAAAAAGCCTTTTTCTTTTAAAAAAAACTTCAAGAATCCTCTTATCAAAAAGAATAATTAAAAAAGCTCTTTTTTTAACGAATTAACTTTTTAAGAAAAAATATTGACAAATTAAACGCTTTATGCTATACTTTTTGAAAAACTTTAACTTTGGAGGGATATATGAAAAGCAAAAGATTAATTGATGAATTCTTGATAAATAGCATTATGCGTGGGGATTTAAAATCTACTCAAAAGAGCGTTGAGAAAGGGGCAGATGTGAATTGTCAAAGCGAAGTGGGGAATACGCCGTTAATGGTTGCCATTCTTAATAAAAGGTGGGAAATATGTGAGTGGCTTCTTTCATTGAATGTAGATGTAAATCTTGTTAATGATGAGGGGAATACGGCTTTAATATTGGCTTATCAAAAAGGATTAAAAGATGTTGCTTTAAAATTGATTGAGCAAGGCGCTGATGTAAACATCAAAAATTTAAAGGGTTATACCGCAAAAGATTATGACATGGAAGAAAGCGTGAGCGAAGCTTATGAGGCTCCTCAAGAAGAAAGCCAAGAAGAGATGAGCGAGCAAGAAAAAGAATCCGTTGAAAAATTTATTGATTTAGTGACAAAAGCAAAGGACCATGACTCATTAAAAGAGTTTGTTGCCAAAGAGGGAGAAAATTTTAAGATTTCCAGCAAATTTGTTAAACAAGCGTTAGAGAGTATTAAACAAAGAGGATATCCTCATTTGGAAGAAAGGTTTTTGGACGTTACTGTTCGCGATGTGTTGGTTTATATGGCTGTTTTAAAAAATGACGGTAACGCTATTCGAGAAGCTTTGCTTGGAAGGTGGGAGGTTATCAATAAAGACCCGTTTAACTCTTTTTTAAAAGCTGTTTCTTTGGAGCATATAGATGCTGTTTCAGGATTTATCATGGCAGAAAAATCGCCAAGACATGTTCCGGGGATTTTGAGCGAAGCCGTTAAAACAGGAAATAAAGATATGGTGCATTTATTATTTGCTCATGGGGCTAAAATGCAAAAAGGCATGGATTCGGAGTTAATTGATGCTGCCGAAATGGGGCATACTCATCTTTTTGATATTTTGCTTTTTAAAGGCGGAAAAGATAATAAAGACGCTCTTTTAAGCGCCATTTGGCATTCGGCAGTGAGAGGCAATAAAGAAGGTGTTCAAAAACTTTTAAGAGAAGCCGGTAAATTTACGAAAATGGGATATAGCCATACGGCTGATATTTCAACAGCATATATGAAGGAAATCGCAACTTTTGCTTTAGCTGGCGCTGTTCGTGGCGGACATAGAGAGGTGGCCCAATTATTGCTTGAAAAAGGGGCCAATATTCAAGAAGGGCCCATTATGTATGAGGCGGCTTTGTCCGGTGATGTTAAATTAGCCAAAATGTTGATTGACAGAGGGGCTGATCTTGAAAAGGCGCAAAAGTTTGGGCCGATTAAAATTTCGCCTTTGACTCATGCCATTATCGCAAAGGATTATGACATGGTTCAACTTTTCCTTGACCACGGCGTTCGGGCGGATAAAAAGGTTTATGCCAATGAAGTTATTTTCGGTGCCCGACAAAGAACAGCGGTTCATGCCTATCCGATTTTGTTAGCAGCTGATCATATAGACGCCAAGATGATTGAGTTATTGCTTGAAAAAGGCGCCAATATCAATCAAATGAATAAAAATAAAGAAAGCGTTTTAGATGTTTATCAAAAAATGGGGCAGGCTCATTTAGAAGCGATTAAACTTGACCCCAAGAGTGTTTCGTTATATGATCAAACGAAAGAAGAGTTCGAAAAAGGCATTCAATTATTAAGAGAAAAAGGCGCTAAAACAGCCAAAGAGCTTGAAGCCATCAGGAAAAGAAGCTCTTTCTTCAAGCTTTTTTCAAGACAAAACGGTTAAACTTAAAAAGAGAGCCAAATGTTAAAATATATTGAAAAATTGATTGAAGAGGGCGCAAATTTAAACGAAAAAGACGAACAGGGCAAAACGCTTTTGATGATTGCGACCGAGCAAGGAAATTTTTCAGCTGTTATTAAATTGCTTGAGAATGGAGCCAATCCTTTTTTAATTGATCATAAGGGGCAAACAGCGCTTATGAAAGCTGTTTTATTCGGGCAAGAAAAAATATGCTTATTTTTATTGGGCGCCATGCAAGGTCAATCTCAACAACGTGATAAAATGTGCGAACGCGCGTTGGATATGGCAAGGCGCCTCAATTTAAAAAATATGTGTGATATTTTAAGTTCTTATGAGCCGGATAAAGAAACAGAAGAATTGTTATTAAACGAAGTTAAAAAAGAATTTGAAACCGGAAATAATTTTAGCGACGAAGATGAGGAAGGGCGTTCTTTTTTGATGCACATGGTTTGTGCCAAGAATAATAAAATCTGTAAATTTTTGATTGATAAAAACGTTGATATCAATCATCAAAACAAGGGGGGAATGAATGCATTGATGCAGGCTGTTTTGGTTGAAAATGAAGAAATGGTGAATGTCTTATTGGAGCAGGGCGCTTTTCTTTCGTTAAGAAACAATGCAGGTCAAACGGCACTTGATATGGCAAAAGCTTTAAAAGTCAAAGAAAGCATTATTCAAAAACTTGAAGAAGCTTTTACTAAAGCAAAAGAAAAAGAGCAAGAAAGATTGATGAAGATGGGAAAGAAAGAAGAAACATTACAAAAACTTAAAAATGAAGTGAACATGAATGCGCCTCTTTCGCCGTTTCATCAAGAGTTTTCGGATTTAATCAATCAAGAAGGTGCGCTTGAAAACGGTTTTAACATTAAAAATAACAGAGGCATCACGCCCTTGATGTTTGCTGCTTTAACGAGCGAACACCAAATTGCAAAATGGTTGATTGAGCTTGGCGCTGATGTGAACCTTAAAGGGGTGGAGGGTGAAACGGTTTTAATGACGGCGCTCAGAGAAATGGATGTTGAAATGGTTAAGTTATTAATCCGAAACGGGGCTGATGTTGAGGTTCAAAATTTTGAGGGAGAAACGCCGCTTTTATTAGCCACTAAAAGTTTTAACACCAGCTTAATCCGTCTTTTGGTGCAAGAAGGTGCCGATATAAATAAAAAAACAAAAGAAGGCGTTTCGGCTTTAGATATCGTTATTAAAAACGAAGATTATGAGATTGCCGCCTTTATGAAATCCATTCAAGAGGAAAGGGATAAGAAAAATTCTTTAGAGGAAATTAAAAAATCTCTTGAACAAGATAAAAGGCTTTATAAGGCGATTCAAATTGGCAATAAACGAGGAATTTTAAGGCTTCTTGAAAAAGGGGCCGATATTAAAATGATTGATGATGACGGCGAGGGGGTTTTGTTTATGTGTTTAAGACATAATAAAATCAGCGCCTTTAAAACATTTGTTGAACAAGGGGCGTTTTTGATGCATCGCAATAAAAAAAATCAAACAATTTTGGATATTTTGCCTCAAGTGAACTTGCCAAAACATGCTTTAAAATCGGTCTTAACGGTTTTAACGGAAAATGATTTTGATTTTTCTTCGAGTAGGGCGGAAACGAAAAAATGGCTGGCTGACCAATTAAAACCCGTTGTTTTAAAAAGAAGAAATGCGCTTTTATCAAAAGTAAAACAAGAAAACCAACATAATCATTCTTAAAAGAAAATCATTTTTATCTTGAAATTTTTTTGCATCTTGTTATATGCTTTTTTCTAAGAAAGGAGCAAAAAAAATGATTTTACTTTTTTTAAGAGTTTTAATTATAGTCTATTTATTGGGCTTATTCTGTCTTTTATTTATGAAATTATCGTATGCAAGCAAAAAAAATAAAGGGATGTCGTCTTTATTTTTGTTTCCGTTGTTGCTGTGCACGAAAAACGGACGCAAAACGCTTTTAGATGAAATTAAAAAAACGGGAGAAAAAGAATAATGACAAATTTTATTAAATTAAGTATCGGATTTATTGCGTTGGCGGTTTTTGTCATCGCTTTTGCAAGTGTTAAACAAATTGATGCCGGATATCGAGGGGTGAAAACCGTCTGGGGAAAAGTTGTCGGCGATAGTTTGCCGGAAGGCCTTTATTTTTATAACACCATCAGTTCCGATATTTATCCGATGGATTGCAGAACAAGAAAAGCAACTTTGCAAACAAATGCTTATACAAAAGACGTTCAACAATCAACGGTTCAAGTGACTGTGAACTATAACTTAAATCCGGCGTATGCGCATATTATGTTTCAAGAAGTCGGCCAAGATTATGAACAAAAGATTTTGTATCCGAAAATTATTTCCGTTATCAAAGATACATTTGGCGGTTGGGAAGCCGATAAATTGATTGCGAACAGAGAAACCGCCATTCAATCCATTTTTGAAAAATTGCAAGCCGTTATGGCGCCCGATCATATTGATGTGACCGGTGTGGCATTGGAAAATATTGATTTTTCAGACCAATATGAACGCGCGATTGAAGAAAAACAAATCGCAACTCAAAATGCCATTAAAGCCATGAATAAAACAAAGCAAATTGAAGAAGAGGCCAAACAAAAGGTTTTGACAGCTCAAGCTGAAGCTGAAAGTATGCGCATCAGATCGCAAGCCATTAGCCAAAATCAAAACTTGATTCAATATGAAGCTGTTCAACGCTGGGACGGAAAGTTGCCGGTGAATATGTATGGCTCAGCGCCAATCCCGTTTATCAATGCGGTGAAATAAAATAAAAAACCGGAGAGTTCCTCCGGTTTTTTTTATCCTTTTATTTTTTTTCTTTGAAGGCAAAGTATTTCAGCGCCACATAGCTGTAAACCGTTAAGATTACAAGAGCTAAAAATTCGGCAAGATAGGCATTGAGGCCCACTTTCATTAAAATAAACAACAAAATGGCGTTTAAAACATAGCTCCCCATCCAAGTTGAAATACATTTTGAATATTCTTTTAAATAGTTGCCTTTTGTGGCAAAAACAAAGAATTTTTGAGTGAAATAACTGTTGATGGAGGAGATGAAAAAGCTTAAAAGCAATGCTAATTGTGCGCCAAAAGAGAAAAACACCAATAAAGCATAAATGATATATGAAACACCCGTATTATATCCGCCAATCATTAAAAAACGAATTTTTTCAGGAAGTTGCATCCAGTTTTGATAAATTATTTTGAATGAATTTATAAGTTTTGACATCGTATCTCCCGCTCATTATATTTTTTTCTTATCTTACCGAAAAATAAAATCGCCTGTCAAGGAAAAAGTTTTTTTGCTTCATGAGACTTTAATATGACTTTAAGACCCTTCCTTGAGGAAATTATGAGAGTAGATGTTTCTTCTATTATCTGGTTGCGAGGAATCGTCAACAACGGCGCCAGCTAAAGCGAAAAGGGATAAAATTAAAATCAAAATAATAACCCAAATCCATTTGATTTTTTTTAAAAGAGCTAAAAGAGTCAGCCCAAGTAACACGAAACCACCAACGATAAAGATGATTGGCTGGACTGATTTAACGTTTGTGGTTAGTTTTTCACCATAACGAGAGTAATGATCTACCGGTTCCATAATCATGTCGGCAAATGAGGGAAGAGTCAAAAAAGAAATGCCAAGAAGAAAAAACATAAAAAAGAAAAAATTTTTATTATAAATTTTAAACATGACTTACCCATTAAAAATAAAGAAAACTTTAATAAAAAAAAGTCTCAAAGCTGCAGACTTTAAGACCTTTTTTATTTAATCAAAGCGAGATGATTAGTCAGCCCAAGTATCTTCTAAACCGTCACCATCGCCATAGACGTATTCGCCAGAATCGCCGCCTTGTTGTGTGACATAGTCAACAACGGCACCGGCCAAAGCAACAATGGCCAAACCTGCAGCCAAAGCGGCAAGCCATGTCCATTTGATTTTGCCGAAAATAGCCGCAAAGCCAAGACCGACCAAACCGAAACCACCAACGATAAAGATGATTGAACGGACTGATTTAAAGGTTGAAATCATTTTGTCAGAAATCTTTGTGAACACTTCGCCGTCAGCATAGGCGCTTGTGGCCACAAAGGTAATTGCGAAAAGTGCAACATACATAAACACTTTAAAGCAACGATTTGATAATAATTTAGTCATCATGATGAAACTCCCTGAATACTATATAGTTGATTGATATCATCACTTTCTATTCTACCCCCAAAAAAAATATCTGTCAATATATTTTTTTTGGGCTTTTTAAAAAAAAACTTGATTATTTTTTTAAAATTTTGTATCATATTTTCATGCAATATCCTGAAAATAAATTAAAAAATGAAAAAATCCTTCTTCTTTCTTGTTGTGCGCCTTGCAGTGTCGGGGTGATTGAACGGTTTAAAAAAGAGGGGCGTGATTTTGCAGTTCTTTTTTATAATCCTAACATTCAACCGCTTGAAGAATATGAAAAAAGATTAAATGAAAACAAAAGGTTATGTGAGGAAGAGGGGGTTGAATTTTTTTCTTTGGAATATGAACCCGAAAAATGGAAAGAAGCAACAATCGGTCTTGAAAATGAGCCGGAAAAAGGTAAAAGATGCGATAAATGCTTTGCTTTAAGGTTAAGAAGAGCGGCTCAATTTGCTCTTGAAAATGGGTTTACCTCTTTTACAAGCGTTTTAGGGGTGTCAAGATACAAAAATTTTGATCAGGTTACAAATATTGCTTTAAAAATATCAAAGGAAGAGGGGATTATATATGAGGCAACCAATTGGCGAAAAGAGGGCGGAGAGGACCGGCGCGCCAAGCTTGCCAAAGAAAAAAATCTTTATCACCAAACTTATTG
>JAFXIF010000071.1 GCA_017533325.1 Alphaproteobacteria bacterium | reverse complement strand
GAGATTTATTATATCAAAGAACAACACAAAGAGGCGCTTGGGATAGTTTCAGATATTCAAGTGGCAATCCCCCACAAGAACAGGTGTTAGAAACGCCAATTCAAGAATTATCAACCACTATTTTACAAGGGATTGGGTCAAATGGAGATGTTCAAGTGCATATGACTTCACTTGGGTTTCAGCGAGATGCGCAAAATCCAAATAAATGGGTGCTTAATCAAAACGGGGAAAGAACGTCAGTTATTCTTTCAGATAAAAGATATGAACGCGGGGAAAATGATCAAGTTATTGAAATTCAAGATCCAAGTAGTCTTCGTATAGCAGAAATGATATATGAAAAACCCTCAGCGCAAGCTTCTGTAACGGTTCAATTTTATGGGGATGGTGCTTCGCCACAGCAAACAGAAGTGAGAGTTGGATCCCATAGCGCAAGAGAAACTTTTTATCCAGATGGGCAAGTGAGCGCGCATTATGAAACGTTTTATGGTGATAATTGCAGGATTGAATATCACCCAAGCGGGGCGCCAAAATATGTTGGAACAGATTATTGGAACGTAAGTTATTATGATAGGGGAAGATCTGAAGAAGCCGCTTCTTCAAACAGCCCTTATGGCCCAATTAAAATGATTGATATGGGATGTGGCACGCCAGCTCAATCAGGATATGGAGCCATTCAGATGGAGTTTCGGCCAGATGGTATGCCGATGACGGCGATGATCAGGGATTTTTCCACGCAAAAAGGCCATTTGGTTCATTTAGATGAAGAAGGGATGATGATTTCGCATGTGCCAATGATTGGTCAGTATAGTAACAACATGCAGATGCATGGGGTTTATGAAGATTGGAATGGAAACAAGATGACCTATGTTTATGGCGCCAGATTTAATGGAACGCCAGAAGAATATGATGCCCTTGTGGTTCAAGGGCAAAAACGGGTTCGAGAAGCCATTCATGCGAAAAACACAGCCCAAATTGATCGGATTTTGGCGCAAGTGCCAGGGTTTTCATTTAATTATATTGATCCAGAAACAAAAGAATCCCCCTTGATGAGCGCCGTTCGGAATGGCGATCAACAGATGGTGACGCATTTGCTTCGAAATGGTTGCAATGTAAACATGGAACCAGCCAGTCAACAAGAAGGTTATACATTGATGCAAGCGGCGATTGAATCCGGGAATGCGTCAATGGTGGAATGTTTGATTAATAATGGTGTGAAAGTGAATGGCACCAAGCAAGGGCAAGCGGCCATGGATATGCTTGCTTCTTTGCCAAATCCAACGGTTGAGCACCGAGGAATGCAAGAAATTTTAACAAGAAATGGTGCAGTTGCGAGCAGGAATAACGCGCAAGCTTCAGCTGAGCCTAATCAAAGCGTTACAGCAGCTTTTGTTGCACATCACTCAAGTGCACAAGCAGAACATTCAGTTCAAACAGCAACTCATGATAGCCCAACCGCAGTTTCAGAGCTACAAAGGCAAAGCGAGAGCGCAGAGCAACCCAAAAATCAAGCAGAAAATTCAGAAGCAAGAGGTGATGCATCAGCCAGATTGCGCACCGCTGGTAATGCAGTAGGCGTAGGAGCAAATCCTCTTCAAGGAAATGGTCATCAGCGATAAAATAACTTTTTAATTTTAAAAGCAAAAAAGGTGTTGAAATTCAAATTTTAATATGATACAAGAAAAGTATTCATATTAAAATGCCAACAGGGGGACAAAATGGCAAAAAAATCTGGAAGTCAAAAAATCTCTTTAAATCAAGAGCTTTTAACATCTATTGAACAATTAAATGAAGAAAAAGTTGCCTCTTTCTTGGAAAAAGGCGCTGATCCGGATATGCGCAATAAAAAAGGGGATACGCTTTTAAATATTGCGCTTTCAAGTGAAAATATCTCGCCAAAAATCGTTGAATTATTAGTGGAAAATGGCGCTCATTTAAACTATGTTTCCTCTGATCGGGTAACGCCTTTGATGTGTGCGGTTTATAATATCCATGTGCCAACTGAAACAGTGAGTTATTTATTGCAAGCGGGGGCCAGTGTTTATTCCAGAGACACTTATGGTCAAACACCGCTTCTTTATGCGACCGGACGTGAAGATATTGCGTTGGTTGATTTGTTGTTGACCTATGGGGCGAATGTTAATGAAACAGATGCAGACGGGAATACGCTTCTTTTTGAAGCTGTTCGCCAGGGATATGAAAATTTGTTTTCCTATTTGGTTGATCAAGGCGCTGATTTAACAGTGCGCGATTATCAAGGCGCAACGCTTTTGATGTCTGCCATTGAAAATAAACAAGAAAAAATGGCTCATCTTTTACTTCAGTTCCCTGAAATTGACATTTTGGCAACAAGGGTGGACGGGTTAACGGCTTTAGATATGGTTCATGACCTTTTAAATGAAACCGAAAATTCAAGCGAATGGAAAGAGTTATCGGAAACTTTAGATTCTAAAGTCAGTGAAAGATTATCCTTCTTTGATGAGTTAAGTGAGGGCGATTCAAATGACGACGATTGGGCTGACTGGGATGAAGAGACAGAAGAGGAGTCTTTTGTTGAAGTAAAAGACCCAATTGGTGACGGATTTGATGATGTTGATTTTGAAGAAGAAATGGTTTTAACGCCAAGTAGTGATAATCATTTGAGCGAAGAAGATATTCCGTTTGTTTTTGAAGAAGATGAGACTCAAGAGGAAGAAGACATCCCATTTGTTTTGGAAGAAGATGACGCTCAAGAGGAAGAGGACCTTCCGTTTGTTTTAGAAGGTGATGAGACTCAAGAGGAAGAAGACATTCCATTTGTTTTAGAAGAAGATGACGCTCAAGAAGAAGAGGATGTCCCGTTTGTTTTAGAAGGTGATGAAGACGTTCAAGGATTTGATGATGACGCGCCGACATATCAAGAAGTTGTTGAACGTGTGAGCCTAAAAAATCAATCAAATGAAGAGCCGGTTTCTTTTTCAGATGATGATTTCAACCTTGAGTTAGAAGATGAAGAAATGGACGAGGAAGAGGATGTCCCGTTTGTTTTAGAAAGTGATGAAGACGTTCAAGGATTTGATGATGACGAGCCGACATATCAAGAAGTTGTTGAACGTGTGAGCCCTCAAAATCAATCAAATGAAGCGCCGGTTTCTGTTTCAGATGAGGACTTCAACCTTGAGTTAGAAGATGACTCTCAAGACGAGGAAGAGGACGTCCCGTTTGTTTTAGAAGGTGATGAAGACGTTCAAGGATTTGATGATGATGCGCCGACATATCAAGAAGTTGTTGAATATGTGAGCCCTCAAAATCAATCAAATGAAGAGCCGGTTTCTGTTTCAGATGATGATTTTAACCTTGAGTTAGAAGATGAAGAAATGGACGAGGAAGAAGATATCCCGTTTGTTTTAGAAAGTGATGAAGACGTTCAAGGATTTGATGATGATGAGCCAACATATCAAGAAGTTGTTGAACGTGTGAGCCTAAAAAATCAATCGAATGAAGAGCCGGTTTCTTTTTCAGATGATGATTTCAACCTTGAGTTAGAAGAGGAAGAAATGGACGAGGAGGCTTTTGAGGAAGAGCAAAAAATGACCTCTTTTGGTTCCTCTAAGATGCAAGCGACTAATCCTTATGATACGGAAAATATGGATCCTTGGACCTATTTTGAAACAGAAAAAAATAGAGTTGTTTCTCGTATGAGTCAGGTAAATGCATCTGAAATGTCAAAACCATTGAATGCTGATGAAATTCAAACGAGTGCTGTGCCTCAAAATAATTTACCGCTTTATTCCGAAGAAGTTTATCAGCATGCCGCTAAAATGATTAAGAAATATACGGAATATCAATCAGAAAACGGCGAAAAAGGTGTTTATATTTCAGGGGTTTATTTAACAAATAAAGCTTGTTCTCAGGCCAGAGTTCATATTGAAAGAATGTTGCTTGAACAAGGATATTTGCCACAACAAGCCCATGAGCAATCCGTTGTGCTTCTTTATAAATTAATCAGAGCCAATGGCTTATATCACCCGAAAGAATTTGTTTTGCTTGAAAATGGCGAAAAATCGTTGGCATTTAAAGTTTGGGGATGCGATCACCGTGTCTTGCTTAAATCCTTGACCAGCGAATTTGCGCCGACAGGAAATTGGTATGAGTCCTTGCACAAAATTGAATCTTATGTTGGCGAAAAAGGGGAAGGGAAGCTTTCTTTAGCGTCATAAGAGGAAACATAAAATAAAAAAAACGGGGCAAGAAAACGGCCTCGTTTTTTTTATGGGCAAAAAAATTTGACTTAACAAGATATTTGTTAAAGAATGTTCAGACACAAAAAATAAAAAAACACCCCCCGAAGATTTAAAATATCATATTCGGGGGAATCGTTGAGGAAAAAAGGGATTCTTTTTTAAAGAAGCGAGATAACGCCCGTAATTAATAACAAAATTAAAACAATTGGCGCTGTAAAACGAAGGGTAAAGCGCAAATACCGTCTGAAAAATTTGGATGGTGCTTTTTCAGCGCCTTGTTTTAAACTTCGAATTAATCCGCTTGAGATGCCCCAACCCATGAAAAGCGAAATAAACAAAACGGCGAATGTCATGGTAAAAGTGCCGGTTAATGTATCAAAAAAGTTAAATAAATCCATGTTAAGGAGTTGAATATCCCATATTTTTGTGAACGATAATAAAACGATAAAAGTGCCAAAAATATTAAGACCGGTTACAAGAAAAACGGCTTTTTTCCTTGTCATTTTTGTTTTTTCAATCAATAAATTTACCGGTGGTTCATAAATGGAAATCAGTGAGGTAAGGGCGGCGATGAAAAGCAATAAAAAGAATAAAAACATAAAGAAAATACCGCCAGCTATTTTTTCAAACACGAACGGAAGCGTGATAAATGTGAGTGTCGGGCCGGCGTTTGGTTCCAAATGAAAAGCAAAAACAGCCGGCAAAACGATAAGACCCGCCAAAAAGGCAACCAAGGTGTCTAATAAAACGATATGCTTGGTCGATTTTAAAATATTTTCTTTTTTGGATAAATAAGAGCCGTATACAAAAATCACGCCCAGCCCCATTGAAAGGGAATAAACGGCTTGACCCAAAGCTTTTAAAAACAAATCGGCAAAAGCTTTAAAGTCAAATCCCGTTTCTTTAAAGCCCATAGAACTCCAATCGGGTATAAGGAAAAATTTGATGCCCTCAATGGCGTTTGGAATAAAAAAGATTCTCACCACCATAAAAATCAAAATCAAAAAGAGCAGGGGCATTAAAATTAAAGAGATTTTTTCAATTCCTTTTTTAACGCCTTGAATCAAAATGCCGGCCGTTATAAGCGCGCAAAGTGTTCCAAACAAAAATTGGTCATAAAAAGAAGTTGTTAATTGTTCAAAAACATGCTTATTGGGTAAAGCCGTTGTCAGATTAAAAAGATAGCCAAAGGTATGAACGGCATAAAACAAAGTCCACCCGATAACGATCAAATAAATACTTGCGACAAGCATGGTGTTAAACATAGTTAAAAAGCCCGCAAATCGGCCATAATTTTTCGAAAAGTTTTTGCCGACATTTTGAGAGGCCGTTTTAAATCCGTCAATAATATTGCTTGAAGCCAATCGCCCGAAAGCTAATTTTGAAAGCAATAAAAAATATCCCAATCCGAAAACCGAGAGAAGATATAACAATAAAAAAGAGCCTCCACCGTTTTCGCCCGCTAAATAAGGGAAGCGCCAAATATTGCCAAGACCGATGGCGGATCCCGCCGTTGCCAAAATAAAGCCGAGTTTTGAATTCCATGTATCGCGTTGCATTTATAAAACCTTTTTATTTTGAAAGTAATTTTTGAACAAGTGTCTGCGCTTCTTTTAAAGTTTCGCAATAATAATCAAACGGAACTTCATTATCAAAATGATGCACCAAAATACTTGTTGCCCCTAAATTTTGCGCCATGAGCATATCGGATTGTCCGTCCCCGATAAAAATAATCTTTTGGGGGTTTAATTTGGTTAAAATCGGATCAGCAAATTCTTTTTCCGGCTTGCCTAAAGGGCCTTTTGTTCCTTGAACCATCTCAAAATAAGAAAAAACGCCTTTGTCTTTCACTTCTTGCACCAAAGCTTCATGATTTTTATTGCTTAAAATAACCATTGGGATTTTATGTTTTTTAAGCCATAAGATAAAGGGCAGGGCTTCTTTAAAAAGCTTTGTTTCTTTCGTGTATGAGCGATAGGCTGATACATAAAAATCAATGGCCTCCGGCAGGCTTGTTTTCCCTTCTTGTTTTTCAAGCGGGAATTTTGATTGCCAAAAAGCCCCGCGATGCCTTGTCATCACATTGATGATATCTTCTTCTGTCACGGCAGGAAAGCCAAAGTGTTTCATTGTGTCATCCAAGCCTTTATGAACGGCTTGTTTCGTGTTACACAATGTGTTATCCCAGTCAAAAATAACGATTAAATTTGTTGTCATAAAAAATCCTTATCCACTTATTTTATTTTAAAATGAAAATACCTGATATTTCTTTAAGAATCAAGAAGAAGTTGAGTTTTTTTATATTTTATGATAAACTAAATGATAGAGGTATAGGAGGGGACTATGTTTAAATATGCTTTTATCTTTTTGCTTTTGTTTAGTAGCTCATTTTCCTCTAAAGCCGAGGATGAATATCTTGTCACAGAAGTTGAGGAGTTGAACTGTCCTCAGGTGGCAGTTTGTTTTGATAAGAATAATCAGCCTTATACCGGTCATGTTGTGGATTATGATGCAAATGGTCTTTTATATGAAAAATCATTTTATTTGAACGGCAAATTAGAGGGTGAACAATGGTTTTTTTATGAAAACGGCGAAGTTGAAACTTATTATCGGCACCATGAAGGGATTCCGCTTTATTTTGTGAAATATTCAAAGAATCAGCAAAAATATTTAGAGTTTTCCTTAATACCAAATAAAAAAACAAAGGAAATAATGCGAGAGTTTTTATCGTATCATCCGAATGGGAACTTAAAACAAAGGGAGGTCTTTAACCCAAGAGGCGGTGGCTATATGCAAGTTTTTACCGAAAATAATGTCTTGGAGTTAGAAAGTGAATTTATGTTAGCCGATCCAAAGGAAGGGGGGCTATCTGAGAAATATCCGCATGGTAAGTCAATTCTTTATCATCCGCAAAGTGGAAAGATTGTAAGCACGCGCCAATATCATTTGGGAAAAATTGAAGGCAAAGAAATTAATTATTATGAAAACGGGCAAATTGAAAGTGTTATCACTTATAAAAACGATAAAAAAAATGGGCCGGCCGTTTATTATGATGAAGAGGGAAGATTGTTAAAAAAAGAAAATTATGTCAATGACTTATTGCATGGAGTCAGTGAGCTTTATTTGGGGAATATTATGGTTCGAGCTCCCCTTGAAAATGGCGTGAGAGCAGGAACGGTGCAAATTTTTCAAGATGGCAATTTGGTGAGTGAGTGGGTTTATTCCAACGGCGAGTTGATTGATAAAAGAGATTATTAGTCTTATTTAAAAAAAAGCTAAAAGAGGTTTTATTATTCATTCCAGTGACTTAAATCAATAAAACAGTGTTCAACTTCTTTTTCGTTTTTAATTTTTCCGTTCCCAGCCTTTAAAAGCATTTTTGTGATACGCTTCCATTTGTCTTCTTCGATTGAACTTTCATTGTTAAGAGCGATATCCAATGCCGTGCAGCCATTCACATCTATAGCATTCACGTCAATCCCTTTGGAGATTAACAAGGCAATAAGTTCTTCATCTTCTATATAAATAGCAAAATGCAATAAGGTTTGATTTTTATTGTTTTTGATATTTATATCAGCACCATTGTTGACGAATAAAGAAACTATTTCTGCATCAAAAGGTTCGTTGATTAACATTTCTTCTAACGGGGTGCGATTAAAATTATTTTTAATATTTACATCAGCTTTATTTTGAATTAAAAGAGAGATTATTTCAGTATCCTCTTGAAGATGTAACGGTGTGTTAAGATTATTATCTTTCATATTAACAAGAGCCTTAGCGTCAATTAAAAGATTAAACATTTCAGGGCGTTGTGCAAAAAACAACGGTGTTTGCCCTTCATTATTTTTTTCATTCACATTGGCATTATTTTTGATAAGGATTTGACTCATCTCAAGATTATCCGCCTCGACTGCCCAATGTAACGGCGTGTCGCCAAAGCCATTTTTGCTGTTTACATCTGCTTTATGTTGAATTAAAAGAGAGAGGGCTTCTTCATTTTCGATGGTGTGAAGAGGCGTATTATGATTGTTATCTTGAGCATTGACAAGAGCTTTGGCGTCAATTAAAACTTGAACGATATCGGGATCGTTGGCAAAAAATAATGGTGTTATCCCCAGATGATTTTTTGCATTCACATCGGCCTTATTTTCGATAAGAATTTTAACGATTTCCAACTGATGATTTTTAACAGCTAAATGCAAAGGCGTTTCGCTTAACTCATTTTTTTCATTCACATTTGCTTTTTTTTCAATTAACAGCTTTAAGATATCAAAAGCTTTTCCGTCAATTACATTTAAAGAGATGTTTGATATAATATGCAAAGGCGTTTCCCATTTATAATTTTTTTGATTGACATCAAGTCCTTGATCAACCCAAAAGGAAAAAAGGTCAAAATTTTTATTATAGGCGGCAATATGCAACAGGGAATTTCCTTTTTCATCCGTGAGGTTTAAGTTGGGGGTGATATTTTTTTCTTTTAATTTGTTTAATAATAGCAAAACCGATTCTTTATCATTGATTAAATGGAGGGGGAGCATTTCATCATTATTTTGCACCAAGATATCAGCATTGTTGTTTAAAAGCCATTCAACTGTTTTTTTATCTTTTGCATAATGGAGCAAGGTGTTTCCAAAACGATCTTTTTGATTAATGTTGATGCCTGTTTGAATGGTTTTTTCAAGAAGGTTTAAATGCTCTTGATTGCTGATATCTTTAAAGATATTGTGCATATCATGGGAGAAATAATTTTTTTGATTTAAAAGATGAAGATAAGTTTTTTCATCATGCTTAAAGGCATATTCAAGCGGAGTTATCTTACTTTCAGAGGGATATTTTAAATCAAGATAGGGACCATATTTATGGTTCCATTGAATGAAATTTTCACTAAAGCGTATATTTGGATTGGCTTTATTGTCAATGAGAAGGGAAATCATTTTCTCATCTTTATTTAAAACAGCATAGGTTAAGGGAGTCGGATACGGATATTGATTATGATTGATGTTTACGCCTTGTTTTAAAAATAAAGAAACAATATGATGGCGTTTTAAATAAACGGCTTTATGTAAATCGGTTTGGCTTATTTTTGCGCCGGATTCAAGAAGAAGTTGAGCGCATTCTTCGCAATTATTTCTTATGGCAAGTTTTAAAGGCGTTATCCCGTGACAGGCCGTAACATTGACATCAAACTTTTCTTGCAATAATCGTTTCATTATAGGAATATCTTTATTTTGCACGGCAATATGCAAGGGAGAAATTGAATAGCGCATTTCCCACTTATCATAGTAATTGCTTTTTAATAAATAATCAACAACTTGAATATGCCCTTTATAAACAGCAAGAGTTAGAGGGGTTTTATTTTTAAATTGATAGGTTGTGATATCTTCAGGTATATGAAAATCTAAAGGATCATCAGAAAAAAGAGGAATAATATGGCGAGTGAGGCGGGAAGCTTTATATTGGCAGAGGGGGGGATTAAGTATTATCCCTTTTAAACTGACCGGATATTTTTCGTTAAATTTTTGTTGTTCCTCATGCAAAAGTTTAACCATATCAAGATTGCCGATATAAGAAGCTAACATCATCGGGGTGGCATTATTGCCAGATTTTTCATCAAAAGGGGAGGGTTTTGAAGTTAAAACGGACTCTTTTTCAAAATCAAGAGTTGCTTTTTGAATGATTGTTTTGGCCTTTTCAATATCATTTTCCAAAACGGCTTGATGAAGAGGGGGAAAGCTTTCTTTTTGGCTATATTGCGCTTTTAAAGGCAAACCAAACAAAAACAAACATACTGTTGCTGAAAGAAAAACTTTATTCATGACAAATCTCCCATATTTTTTTTATGGTTTCATATTATGGCAAACTTGTCAATAGTTATATTTTTTTTTAAGTTGTTTTAGACAAGAGTTGTTTCAATCACAACAAAACAAAGAGCAAAATCTTTTTCATCAGATAGCGAGAGATGAATTTGATAAGGCATTCCTTTTGTTTTTTCTTTTAAAGAGGCGAGCGCTTTTCCTTTTATAACAAAAAACGGCGCGCCTTTTTCATTGTTTTGAACTTCGATATCTTGAAAAAAAGCTTCTTTTCCGATGCCGCATCCCAATGCTTTTGAAAAAGCTTCTTTAGCGGCAAATCGTTTGGCATAAAAAGAGGCTTGTTTCTCTGAGGGCAATTTTTTTGCGCGCTCTTGTTCAAACAAGGTGAACACCTTTTCTTCAAAAGAAGAGCCGAACTTTTTTAAAGTTGCTTCAATGCGGTTCACTTGAACCAAATCCGTTCCGATGCCGATAATCATATACGTTTAAACCTTTAACCGATGAACCAATGAAACAAACTCAGAAGAGCGCAAGGATTGAATTAAAACATCCAAACTTGAGCTGTTTTTCACTTCGATTTCAAGCAAAATCTCGCTGATGCCGTTTTTGCGGTTTTGCAATTTTAAATTCGTTATCACCACATTTTGTTTGGCGGCAATATTGGTGATTTCGCTTAAAACAGTGGGCTTATCTTCCACTTCCAATAACAATCTTGCCGGCAAAACTTTATCTTGCATGACTGCAGCATTCCATTCAATCGGAAGCCAGCGTTCCGGTTCGTCTTGATATTGGCGAAGACTGGAGCAATCCGCCGTATGAATGGTGACGCCTTTTCCGGTTGTTACAATCCCGACAATGCTATCCCCCGGCAGCGGGTGACAACATTTGGCAAAATTAAGCGCAATTCCGGGGATAAGACCCGTAACCGGCATATTTTTATCCGAAATAGATGTTTTGCCTTCTTTTTTCTTGAAAATAGAAAGAGCTTTTTTAAGTGTTGACCTTGAACAATCCGGATGCAATTCATGGAAAACATCTTTAAACGACACAACACCCGCGCCGATAGCAGCCAGTAAATCCGTCACTTGTTCTTGATCGGCTTTTAAAAACGATTTATATTTTGGCAAAAGCGGTTGCAAATCTTTATCCGTAAACGTCAGCCCGAATTCTTTGGCTTCATTGATAAATTGGTTGCGCGCCGTTTGAACGTTTTGTTCATATTTAAGCGTTCTGATATACCGGCGAATGCTGGCTTTTGCTTTGGCCGTAACGGCAATATGTTCCCATTCGGGGGAAGGGGTTTGACTTTTATTCGTTAAAACTTCCACTTGGTCACCGTTTTGAAGCTCGGTTCGAAGTGGAATGATTTTTCCGTTAATTTTAGCGCCGACACAAGTATCCCCCACGCGTGAGTGAACGGCATAGGCAAAGTCAATGGCCGTTGCGCCTTTGGGAAGCGTAATCAAATCGCCTTTTGGAGAAAAACAAAAAACTTGGTCTTGATAAAGCGCGATTTTGGTATGCTCCAAAAAGTCATTCGGATCGGAACAACGGTTCATCAAATCCAACAAATCCCGAAGCCATCGATATTGCGTTCCTTCTTTTGAAGAGCCTTGTTTATATTCCCAATGGGCGGCAACACCCATTTCGGCAACATCATTCATTTCCTTTGTTCGGATTTGAACTTCAATGCGCCGATTGAGCGGACCAATCACGCCCGTATGCAGTGATCGATATCCGTTTTGTTTCGGTGTGGAAATATAATCTTTATACCGACCGCCAATCATAGGGTATTTCGTGTGAATCACCCCAAGGGCTTTATAACAATCTTCAATGGAATTAACGATAATTCTAAAAGCAATAATATCGCAAACTTGTTCAAACGGAATGTTTTTAAGTTGCATCTTATGCCAGATGGAATAGGGGCGCTTTTCCCGCCCTTTAACCGTTGCTTCAATGCCGTGTTCTTTTAAATCTTCTTCTAATTTTTTGATAACCTGAGCAACATCTTCTTTGCCTTGTTCACTTAAAAATTTAAGACGCGACACAATGGTTTTGTGCGCATCCGGATAAAGATTTAAAAAACAATAATCTTCCAATTCATCTTTAATGGCTTGCATTCCCATGCGTTCGGCAAGCGGAACATAAATTTCAAGCGTTTCCGTTGCAATACGAATGCGCTTTTCTTGCGCCCTGATATGAAGAGAGCGCATATTATGCAATCTGTCAGCCAGTTTAATCAATAAAACGCGGATATCTTCGCTAATCGCCAACACAAGTTTTTGAAAGTTTTGAGCTTGCTTGGAAGCTTGCGGCGTGATTTCCAACTTTGAAAGCTTTGTCATCCCGCGGACCAAATCAGCAATGGTTTGGCCAAACAATTCTTTTAAATCTTCATAAGAGGCAGCCGTGTCTTCCACCGTGTCATGCAATAAAGCAGCAATAATGGTGGCATAATCCATGCGATAGGATATTAAAATTTCAGCCACTTCCAACGGGTGAGAAAAATAGGGGTCCCCTGATTCGCGTTTTTGCGCAGCGTGCATCTTCATTGCGAATACATAAGCGCGGTTCAAAGCCTCTTCATCTGCAACAGGGTCGTATGATTTTACTTTTTCAACCAGCTCGTATTGGCGCACCTTCAGGTCCCCCTTTTTTAAACTGTTTAAATTTAGGCGTTATTAATATCGTCAAACACTTGGAAAGAATCTGATTCTTCAAATTCGGTGTCAGAATATAAAGAAGAAGACAATTCAGCAGCAATATCTTGCTCATCTTCTTTTTGAACGGATTGAATTTGCGGACGAGCGTAATGTTGCAAAGATGAAATCATATTTTCTTTTTGTTGTTCGATATTAATTGTTTCTTCTTCAATTTCGCGAAGGGCAATAACGGTATTTTTATCATTATCTCTTGAAACCGTTAACGGAGAACCGGCATCCAAAGACTTTGCTCTGCTTGCAGCCGTTAAAATTAAATCAAAACGGTTCGGGATCTTGTTAACGCAATCTTCAACTGTTACGCGGGCCATAAAAATTTCCTTTCTTTTAGCTAAAAAACATATATAAAGCAAATTATATCTTTTTTTTTTCTTAAAAAGCAAGATAAAAAAATTAAAATAAGGGATAAAACTTTGTTGCTTATTTATTTTTTGTTCTGTATAATAAGAAAAACAAAAGTTGGGGATTAGAAAAATTTTATTTTTAAATAATAGGGGACAAGATGTTTAACAGACTGGTATTTTATTTTTTATTAATGGTTGCAAAAAAAATGGGGCCGTTAATGACAAAACGAGTGATTAGTCTTGGGTTGAAAAGTCAGATTTTTACGCCTCAGAGATTTTTAAACAACAGGCTGAAAACAAATTTAATGGGGCGGACGCATAATTCACCGATCGGTCTTGCTTCTGATTTTGACAGAAACTGTAAATTTTTTGATTTTTTTATTCCGCTCGGCCTTTCTTTCGGTGAGTTGGGTTCTTTTACGCTTTTAGCCGAATCAACAAAAGAAAGATATATGTTTTTGCCGAAAGATAAGGCATTATATATTCAAGGGTCCACAATCCCGAACCCCGGTATTTCAAAAGCGGTTCAAATGTTGGCCAGTCGCCGAAAATTTCCGGCATTTGTGGGGGTTTCTTTGGTTTCGTTCGGATCGGAAGGAGAAGCTTATAAAACATCTTCAAGTGCCATGTTCGGATACAATAACGATTATCACCAAATGGCGATGCGGGTGGCACCTTATGTTGACTATGTTTGCTTAAATTTTTCGCATCCGAATATGTCTTTGGCGCAAATGTTATCTGATGAATCAACGATTTTGCCGATGTTGTTGGATTTAAAAGGGGCTCTTCAAATTGCAGCGCCTTTAAAACCGCCTAAATTGGTTGTGAAAGTGCCATACGATTTAAGTGAATTGGAAGTTAAGTTGATTGCTTCAACCTGTCAAAAAGCATTTATTGATGCCATCATTGTTTCAGGACCTGCAACGGCAAACCGTCAAATCAGAACGATTTTGAAACGAAAATCAGCGCTTTCAATGGATAGCTCATTCGTGACCGGTGCACCGCTTCGAAAAGATGTGTTGCAACTTGTGAAAAGGTTTTATCTTGAAACGGCAGGGCAGATGGATATTATTGCAGCCGGTGGTATTTTCACGGCGCAAGACGTTTATGATGCGGTAGCGCATGGGGCTAATGCGGTTGAGCTTTGTTCGGCTTTAATTTATAAGGGGCCGGAGGTTATTTCGAAAATCAATAAAGATTTAACGAAACTTTTAGAAAGACAAAATACAAATATTATTGAGTTGAGAGGAACAAAAGTTGATTTGCAATCGTTTTTGGATAAAGAAAGTCAAAAGGACCAGTTCAATATAAGACCGGATTTTGTTGATTGAGGTGAAAAAGAACGTTTTAAAAAAAGAACGTTCTTTTTTTTTATTTTTCTTGAGCTTATATGATGAAATGTGTATAATGAAACAAAACAAGAAAGGGATAACATGATTAAAGCAAAACAACTTAAATATGACTTAAGCGATTTAGAGCCTTATATTTCGGCTCAAACACTTTCATTTCATCATCAAAAACATTATTTAGGCTATGTGAATAAAACAAATGAATTGATTTCAAACACGGATTTTAAAGATTTAGAGTTAACTGAAATTATCTTAAGAGCAGCGTCTGATACCCTTTACACTTCGCTTTTTAATCAAGCCGCTCAAGTTTATAATCACGAATTTTATTTTGATTCATTGACGAAAAATTCTTCAACAAAAGATATATCTTTTTTGCTTAACAAATTGATTGAAAAGGATTTTTCATCTGTTGAAGGATTAAAGGAGAAACTTATTGAAACGGGATTAAGCGTTTTTGGCAGTGGATATGTTTGGCTTGTTCTTGAAGGGGAAACTTTAAAAGTTTTGCCTTATTTTAACGCCTTTACGCCACTTACAAGCGGTTCTTGCACACCGCTTTTAGCCATAGATGTTTGGGAACATGCTTATTATTTGGATAAGCAAAATTTAAGAGCGGCTTATTTAAAAGATGTTGTTGATAATCTTTTGGATTGGTCGTTTGCATCAAGTAACCTAGAAAAATCAGGAGTATCAGAGTAAATGCGCATTTTGGTTGTCGGCGGTGCCGGATATATTGGGTCCCATGTGGTTAAAGAATTGTTAAATACGGGCTATGACGTTCGGGTTTTTGATAATCTTTCAACAGGGCAGGAGATAAATTTATTTGAAAAGGCGGAATTTATCCGAGGCGATATTTTAGATGTGCCGGCACTTGAAAAAGCCATGAAGGGGATAGACGGCGTTGTTCACTTGGCGGCGAAAAAGGCGGTGGGTGAATCCATGGAAAAGCCGGATTTATATGCGCTTAATAATTTAAACGGGACAATTAATGTTTTAAATGCCATGGTTAAAGAGGGCGTGAAATATTTTGTTTTTTCCTCAACGGCTGCGGTTTACGGCATGCCGGAGGTTGAAGTTTTGGATGAACAAACGCCGTTAAATCCCATTAATTTTTATGGTTTTTCCAAAAAAATGATTGAAGATGTTTTAAGCTGGTATGACAAATTAAAAGGCATCAAATTTGTCGCTCTTCGCTATTTTAACGCGGTTGGTTACGATAAAGAAGGTGATGTGAAAGGGCTTGAAAAAAATCCGCAAAATTTATTGCCCATTATTATGGAAACGATTTTCGGCGTGAGAGAAAAAATGACGGTTTTTGGCTCCGATTATCCGACAAAAGACGGCACTTGTGTTCGGGATTATATCCATGTGAGTGATTTGGCTTCGGCACATGAATTGGCGTTTAAATACCTTTTAAAATCAAATGAAAGTCAAGTGATGAATCTTGGAACCGGCTCGGGGCATAGCGTTAAAGAAATGATTGAAACAACTCAAGCGGTTACGAAGAAAAAGGTTGCTTATGAAATGGGGGCGCGCCGATCCGGTGATCCGGCCGCTTTGATGGCTTATTCTGAAAAAGCAAAAGAATTATTAGGGTGGCAACCCAAGCACAGTTCTTTGGAAAATATTATTGAATCAACGTATCGAATTTATCAAAAATATTTTTAAAGTTGTTGATTTTTAAGGGAAATATGGTTAAATAATTTTTGCTTGTATTCAAAAAAAAATTATGTTAGACTTTTAAATAAGGTGTTTGTTTAATATTTTTGGAGGATAAATTAATGAAAAAAGTTTTTGCTGTTTTATTGGCTTCAATGACATTAACCGGCTGTCATTATTTGGGGGCTCCGGAAGCTTATACCGTTGTTGATGAAGAACGCGCTCCGATTGTTCAAGTTGCTCCTGTTCAACAACCGATTATGCGTCCGGCACCCATGAGAGCTCCTATGATGGCTCCGGCAACAAATTGCGGATGCAACAACACAATCGGCGCTTGTCAGGTTAACCCAGGGGTCAAAGGACCGATTGAAATTACGATTCCGGCTCAAAAAGTTTGCATTCAATAGCAAATTGAATTTGAAAACCATTTAAAAACGCGAGATTTTCTTTTTTTTGATTGTAATGAAAGGAGGGAAAACCTCGCGCTTTTTTATGACCTTACAAAAGGTGTTTTTTTTAATAAGAGGCGACTTATTCAAAGGAGAGGGTAACATTTTGCATTTTGTATCCCTCCTCATCATAATAGGGCTCATTGCTGATTGAAGCAATAGTGACCGTTTCGTCCCAGTTATCTTTTATGTTTGGCGCCAGATGATACTCATATTTTTCCATTTGGTTCGGATTTGCATAAGTGCAGTGAATAATACCTTCTTGTGAATTAAAAATGGATTTATAAACCTTAAACGGTGAAAGATAAGTATAAAAAGTTCCTTCAGGCACAAAATCAGAAGAAATGGTTTGAATACTTGTGCCTTCTTTTAAAGAGGCTCTATTTGAAAAACCGTCCCATTCAATATGAGCAATCAGCGTGCGGCCTTCTTCAAACAAAAATCCGCAAGTTCCATCATAAAATGTTTGGATATAGGTTGGTGTTTCGCCATTAAAAGCTTGAACAAGTTCAGACGGAAAACTAATTTGTATAAAGTGAAAATTGTTATTTTCATCTTTGATAAGACCGAAAAGACAAGTTGTTGTGATCCAAAGATCTTGATGTTTGACTTTAAAAATCAAATCGTCTGAAATCGGATTAAAACTTGCAAAAGCACTTTGAACTTCACCAAGGATAATCTTTTTGTTTTCAATGTCAAAAGTTGCTTTTTGGACCGTTCCTTGGATGTTAGATCCTGTTGTATTTAAAAAATCAAAGAAATAATATTCTTGTTTGTATTTAAAAATAAAACTGGATGTGTGAGAGGTAATCGTGTCTTGAAACGTTAAAGGAATGGCGCCTCCCGTGTTGGGAAAATAATAGACATTACCCGAATAAGTGTTTGAAAGAAACTCTTCATCAATGACGGCACTGATGCCATATCTGATTGAAATTTCTTCGCTTACATCAGGACACATTTGATAAGATAATTTTTTGCTATACACACTACAAGATAAAGCCGAATTTTTCAAAAAAAGCGTTGCCGGACTAAGGACCCCGACACCTGTAGTCTTTATTAATTCAGGATTGTTTTCTTTAAGCTTACACAGGAAAGCCGTGTTACTTGAATTAAAGACACCGGCGCCGTTTTCATTTAAGCAAAAACACCCCATCAAAAAGGTGGTTTCTAAGGCATAAAAAGGATGCTGAGGATTTTCTCTTTTATAAAGCAAACACATTTGGGGATTGATCCTTGTTGAGCCCGATTCTTTTAAGGCATAAGAGATAAAAGTGTTTTCATCCATATAAAAACCATAAACAATTTCTCCACTTACGGATCCGAATTCGTAATTAAAATCACTCATATTATCAATTCTTTCTTTTTTGACATGAATATAATAATTTAACTGAGGATTGATGGGAGAATAGATGTTATTTTGGTTCCAACACAAGGCTTCATTCGGCAAATTTGGAGTTGCCTCTTCATGAAGGAGGGTATATGTATAATTTGTCGGATTATCATAAAATCCTTCGTCATTAAGGGCAAGTGTTTCATCAATCGGCGTGGCTTTAATAAAATAAACTTTTCGCGCAGATGTTAAACCGTTTACTAAAACCAGATAGTTTTGGCCGAATAATAAAATATCCGGATTTTCAATATCAGTAATAAAATCCAAAATATTAAAACTTGAAAGTTCATGGGTGTTTGGATTGATTTTAAAAATTGTCTTACCGCCCAGCGCGAACGTATGCGAGGTATGAATATCTCCGCTTGTTCTTGAAAATTCAGAGATATTATGCGAAGAGGCAAGCGTTTGGCTTGTTATCAATGTATAGGAATAATTATTTGTTTCTTCATTGAAAATGAGTTTTAAAATATCAAATAACCCATTGGATTGATTATATTGAATAAGATAATCGCCTTTGGAATCGAAGAAAGCATACTGTGTGGCAAAATTTGAAAAATTTCCTCCGCTTGGATAAGAAAGAGCGCTGAAAACATCTTCATTTTCAGGGGAAAGGATATAATTGACGCCCAAATTTTGATGAATGGGATTTCTTTTTCCAACAGATGATTTGGCACTTGTTGTTCTTTTTCTTAACGGATAAATCGTTTGCGTTTCTCGATCAAATCGATATGCAAAAAAGGTAGAGTTGTAAAAGCCTAAATAAATGATATCTTGATAGCAACAGCCAAAATTAGCCACATGAGTGATAAAATCGCCGACAAGATTTCCCGTAAATGAACCTTTTTGAAGCGGAAGATTTTTTTGATTTTTTTGAATCATGACTTTATCGCCTTGATTAAATGTATAAGACGATAAAAAATCTTTATAGGGAGATTGTGTCTGAAGCTTATCAATGATACCTGAAACTTCTCGAAAAGGCGTTTTATCATCAATTTGAGCGCCTTTTTTTTGAAGTGCTGTTGTGATAAGGTTTTTAGATTCAATGGCATAGTTTAATTTTTTGTTTAATTTGGTTGTCATTTAAATTTCCTCCCCATTTAACGTATCTGCCAATAAAAGAGCTTCTTCATAATTGATTTTGGCTTGACTTGCCCAATATTTGGCAGAACCGGCTTCGTTTTCTTCAATCGGCGCCGTTGCCCAATATTTGGCTTCATCAGTGATGTAATTTTTTTGTTCCTCCGCGTTGGCATTAAATTTCATTGTTTCTTCAAAGGCGTTTTGGTTAAACAACATAATGGCGCCTTCCAAATCAGCGCCGGCTTCATTGATGATTTCTTCTAAAGCCGGTTTTGCCGTTTGTTCGAGATAGTTTTCAATTTCTTGCAATCCGTTGCGAACAAAAACACCTTGAACTTTTAAATCAACGGGTTCCGTTCCGATTGTTACATGAATGGAATTTGGTAAATAAGAATGAATTTCTTGCATAAAAATCTCCTAAATTGTTTTCAATTCTTGAACGATAAATAAGGCTTTTGTATCCGGGTTAGGGGGATAAAACGTATATCTTGCGCCGTTTAAAAAGGTGATGGACATTTGAATAAAATATGTTCCGGCCTCAATATCGGTTAATTCTTTTTCTAATAATAAAAGGCTTTTTCCATTGGTGGCGTCCAGATGATCAACAATTTCTTTTTGAATCACAGGTAAGAGTTGTCCCTCTTTAAAAACTTGAATATTGATTGTGGCCCCTTGAATGGATTGATGAAAATGAACCGGAATTGAAAATGTATCACCTTTTGTGATACTAATCTGATTGCTTGTTAATGTAAAAGACATAAAACCTCCTTATCGAATGGCGGCAAATTTAGCCGTGCAACCTGAAAAATTAATTGTAACTGATTTTGCAACCGGCAAAATGATGGTGTCCGGTTGTGTGTAACTGTAAGTGTATGACAAAGAGCGCTTATACCCGCCGATTTCAATATATCCACTCATTTTTGTCGGTAATTCAAAAATAACATAGCCGAATGTCGGTGTTGAATAATTGCTTGAAATGGTTATCAAATTATTATATTTTGGGAACAAACTTCCAAGATAAGATATTCTTTTCTCGTCTAATTCCTGAACGATTTTGTCGGCAACAAATTTTGTTGAGGCCCCTTTGTTTGTTTCATCAGATGTTGACAGAGTAGGCATATAAACGGGATTTAAAAATTCTTTTGTTCCCCCGATTTGACAGTCTTTTTCTTTTGGAACAAAATTTAAATCAATTTCATCTAATTGTGCCTTGGTAACGGCATCTTGTTTATTAACACCGTTTGAAAGGCCGGTAATCGGAAAACCTCCCATGTTAAGAGTGCCTTCCATGGGGGCTCGGCCGTCTTTTAAAAGTGTTTGAGATAAACCGTCAGCAAAATTATCGTCTTCCGCATCATGGTGATCCGTGACAATTTCAATTCCGTTTAAACGGTCTTCTTCCCAATTATGAAGGCGTTCAAACGCGCCTGTTGTTGTAAATGGCATAAAATTAACTCCTTTTTTGTTTGGTTAAAAATAAAAAAAAGGATAAGACCATAAAAAAAATTATAATCATATCCTTATGCGAAATAAAAAATCTTAATAAAATATATCTTTACTGTTTTTATAATAAAAAAAATTTAAAAAGTGAAGAGACAAAAAAAGACAAAAGTGACAAAATGTTAATATTTAATAATATCAATAAGTTGTGTAATGTTCTTGAAGTTTTGCTTGAGCGCGATAAATGGGGGATTTAGGGGTTGTTAAGTTAAGAGCTGGTGCTCTAAATGCTGACTATAGCAAAATCAGCTCTCTTAAGGTCACTCTTCGCTAAACGCTCCGGCTTATATTACGTCAGTCGCCGATTTTATCTGTATTCGACTATTTATAACTTGCTCTTAACGCATACCAAAGAGTAGTGGAGCCCGAACAAATATATCACAAAAGGCTGGAGTGCCCCAGATAAAGGCATATTTCGGTTTATCCGAGTTCAAAAAAACATACTCTTCTTTTTTATGCAAGTAATTTTAATATTTTATCTAAAATTAATAATATCAATAAGTTATAGCACATTCTTAAAGTTTTACTTAAACGCGATAAATGGGGTAAATCTTAAGATATAATTAGGATAATATAGTATATCTTGTATGCAGAAAGAGTGTAGGTCGGGGTGTGGGTCGGTGTAGGTTGGTGGTGGAGTAGTGGAGTGTGGGTCGGTGGGGCGGAGTGGTAGAGTGTAGGTCGGTGGGGTGGAGTGGCAAGGCGTTTCGAGTTCGTTTGTCATTTTTTGTCACTTTTGGTATGTTGCTTTTT
>JAFXIF010000070.1 GCA_017533325.1 Alphaproteobacteria bacterium | reverse complement strand
GGGATGCCTCCTTTAAAATAAAAAATGTTTACATGCTTTTTCCTTTTGTTAAATGTTATTGGAATCTTGAAAGTCGGAAATCTAACGGTCGTTAGATTTGACGGTTTTTTATCATAAAAATGAAGCCTTAGAACAGGTTCTTTTTTACCGATTTTTGACCGGTTTTTTTGTAACAAAAAACATAAAATTTTATCTTTTTTCACTTTTTTATGCAATTTTTTGATAAAAAATAATCCTTTAAAATCAATAAACTAAAAGAAAATATTAAAAAATCATCAATTTTTTTTGAAAAATTTTGGACACGAAAATTCAAACCCATGGTATAATAAAAGTATGGAAAGGAAAAAGTTCGGAATAAAAAACGACCGTTAGATTTCCGACCCCAAAATTTAAAATAAAGCATTGATTTTATTATCAAACAAACAAAAAAAGAGCGCCACAAAAGTAACGCTCTTTTTTTTAGATGTAATTTTTTATTTTCCGGCGCCCAAACCCATACCATTAACCATTTGTTCTTGCATGTCAAATGTTCCGGCAACAACCCAACAAATAACAGCTGCAATCATCAAAATAGCCAACCCATTTAAAGCGGCAGCTTTTGCGGCAACATCATTAATGGAATCTTCCATCCAATCAACAGATAAGCGTTCAAGTGCTTCGGTAAAGTTATCCAATTCTGAATAAATTCTTAAGTCCCCGATAACTTCTTCATCCGGAAAACCCAAGCCTGTTTTATAAAGTGCATCCCCAATATTATCCCCGTTATTAACGTGTTTTAATGCACTGTCAATACGATAAAGCAGATAGGGGGAAGCATCATGGCGCAAAGCTCTCATTGCTTTTGAAACCGGCGTTCCGGCACTTACAAGAGCAGATAAAGAAAGCAACCAACCTACACCGATAAAAATTCGATAAATTGACCACGGGGCAATTTTATCAGCAATAGCTCTGGAATCTTTTTTCCAACGCGGGAAGGTAATCAAAACAACAATAACCGTAATCGGCAAAGTCGCGAATAAGAAAAACGGATGTTCTTGCACAAAAATAGAAAGATTAACCAATGAAAGGGAAAGTCCGGTCCATCTTAAATTCGGAACGGCATCCACCATTGGAGGCACCATGAAAGCACCCACACCCCAAATTAAAAAGAACACCATACTAATCAAAAAGAGCGGATATAAAACAGCGCCCATGACCGCACTTTTCATCCGCTTAATCCCTTCAACAACGCGAACGGTATTTTCAAGAGCTGATTCCAAATTGGCAATATCACCAACTGAAAGCATCAATAATTCCGTGCTCGGCGCCCATCCTTTTAAAGCAACGGAAAAAGGGTCCCCGTTTCGAACGGATTTCATCCAACAAGAAATGGCAATTGCATCCGAATCATAAGGATTTCTTCCATCTTTTGAAGCAATTTGATAAATACGTTCCAATGCATCCATTAACGAAAATCGGTTTTTAAGCAACGAACGTAATTTATTATAAAGAGCAATTCTTGAAGAACTGCTTGACGGCATGTAGCAAAACATTAATTTTGCAAACATAATTTCAAAAGAACTTACCGGTCTGACAACTACCTTTTTCGTTGGTTTATTCATTTAATTTTACTCCTTAGCCTGTAATTGTCTGATCAAGGAAACCTGTCCATCTTTCAACTTCGCCGATATCAATAATCCCATTAAACATATGTCTTAAAGCCGATTCGCGCAAGGTTGTTCCATTTAATTCATTAATCCAATAGTTTGTGGCTTTAACCGTATCGCCTTTTAACATTAATTCAAGGAAAGTTGTATCCGGCAAAATAATTTCAGAAACGGCGATACGTCCTTTCACTCCTTTAAAGTCGCAATGTTTACACCCAGGACCTCTTAAATATGTTGTTTCCAATGCAACATCGCCAAAACCGGTTCTTAACCGTTCAATAATCGGCAAGCTTAATCGTTCTGTTGCCGGAACTCGGCAATGCGGACAAAGTCGTCTGAACAAACGTTGAGCCGTTAACCCTTTAATAATTTCAGGGTCTTTTAATTTAAATTCTTCAACCCCCATATCCTTTAAACGAATTAAAATAGATGGCGCGTTGTTAGCGTGCAAAGTTGTCCAAACATTATGCCCGGAAAGAGCGGCTCTAAAAGCAAGGTCAGCAGCGGAAAGAGTTCGAACTTCCCCGATCATCATTGAGTCAGGGTCGGAACGCAAAGCAGCGGCCAAAGCTTTTGTAAATTCTCTTTCTTTTGCTTCTTCAATCGTGGCATTAGTAACCGGCATCTGTCGAGCACCCGGAATCGGATATTCAGGCGGATCTTCAACGGTAATCAAGTTTACTTCATAGTTGCGCTCTTGCAACATAGCAATCATATTGCGCTGCAAGGTTGTTGATTTACCGGAACCCGTTGGCCCTGAAATAATGGTAATTCCTGTCGGTTCCCCGCGCAATTTATAAAAGTCTTCCGTATCTTTCTTTGTGAATCCAAGAGCTTCTAATGCACTGCTTGATTCCATACTTTCTTCAGCATAAAGCAAACGCAAGACGACATAACGCGTTCCGAAAGCAATCGGGTTAAATTGAAGACGAACACCAAGGATGTTTCTTGGCAAAATTAATTTACCATGCGATCCGCGAAGCGGGGTTCGACCCAATTTTTGCGCGGCCTGATATTCATTTTGAGCATAGTTAGCATCCGAAATATCAGCAGAGGCAAAAGCAGCACGAACAAAACTTTCCCCCCATTCTTTTTTATATTCCATTTCCGTTTGCATCAAACCGTTAACACGGAACATAACAATCGTATTTTCCGCAACAACGATATGAATATCGGAAACATGCATAGCGGCCGCACGAGAAATAATGGTAATAAAGTCACGTTGCATACGGGCTTGAGCTTGTTCAACAACGTCTGGTTTTTCGGTCACTTCATCCGTATCTTCGGCATAAGTATTTTGAGCGGCATATTCATAAATCGTGCTCAACACCGTCATCGGAACATATTCAGGTTTACCAATTTGATGATTACGCTTTTTAACCAAATATTCAAAGCTTAAAACTTTACCATCATATTTATAGGTTTCGGCAACGAAATATCGCCCGTTTGAAAATAAGGCCAATAAAGAGCGCATATCATCTTTTAATTGAAATGCTGCCCCCGGCGCCGTGATACATGTGTTCCCATTCGCAAAAAGTTTTTTAAGGAATAACGGATTCGAATAGTGAATATATTCCAAATCTTCGCTAACCGCTTTTTCTTCTTTCTTTTCTTGTTCCGTTTCTTCTTTTTTTTCAACTTTTATTTCGGGTTCGGCTTGCTTTACAAATGTTTTTGAACGAGGAGCTTGAGCCATAGGAACAATGCCGTCCGGATAAGCATTTCCGGAAACCATTTTTGTCCCTTCAACCTCCACCTCTTCTTTTGTTTCAATGTCTTCTTGAGGGGAGGGTAAATTTTCTTCTGCTTCTTCTTTAAATTCTGTTTCAGTTTCCTCATTTTTAAGGGGTGGCAAATCATCATATTCGTCAAGTGCCATATTGACAGAAGATGACTGGAAATCTTGCACTTGCTCGGTTGGAATAGGTGGAGCCATGAAAGGCGCTGCCGGATGATCGATGGTTGGGGCAAAGGATTCTTCCTCTTCTAAAGAAAAAGAATCTATTTCCTCTGATGCTTTTGCAAAAACATTTTCACCATATTGATCATTTTGATCCGAATCAGGAATATCAATTGCCGAAACATCTAACAATTTAGATGATGAGCTGATTTCTTCCTCCTGATTTCTCGTCCCATTTTTATTCCAAAAATTCATTTTGTCCCCTTTTGACAAACTTAAACGTTCTTTACATTTTCTTTATTATTCGCCATCCGTTTCAATAACTTCTTCTTCCGAAGATTCCGAAGAAGAATCAACGATTGTTTTGGGTGAAGCAAGTAAGATAACTTCAACACGACCGGCAAAAGATACTTGAACGGAATCACGATCAACGCGCAAAATTTTGTGGCCTGTTTTTAAACGTTGTCCTTTTTTAACATTTAAAACACTTCC
>JAFXIF010000069.1 GCA_017533325.1 Alphaproteobacteria bacterium | reverse complement strand
TCAGTTGCAACTTGACAATCAAAACCAACGTGTTACAATCAATGAAATCGGATTAATTCCATTTTGCGCGTTGCAACTTGACAATCAAAACCAACGTGTTACAATAAAATGCGCTCTAAATCTTTCATTGCTTGCGTTGCAACTTGACAATCAAAACCAACGTGTTACAATAATGGGGGTGCAAATGTCTGAAAATACGGAGTTGCAACTTGACAATCAAAACCAACGTGTTACAATAAAAGACGAAGAAGAGATAAAAACACATGCGTTGCAACTTGACAATCAAAACCAACGTGTTACAATATTCTGAAAATGCTTCTCTTATCTTTAGAGGTTGCAACTTGACAATCAAAACCAACGTGTTACAATAAAGGGCTAAAAGGAAATGAGTGTTGCGGAGTTGCAACTTGACAATCAAAACCAACGTGTTACAATCATATCTGCTAATTCAAACATCATTTCTTGAGTTGCAACTTGACAATCAAAACCAACGTGTTACAATTGAAGCACGGTTTCAATATTGATAGGAATGGTTGCAACTTGACAATCAAAACCAACGTGTTACAATATAAAGCGCTTAATATATTGATTTTAAATCAAAATTAGGCGTTTTATATTAAAAAAACTTCTTTTTTTTCACCTGATTCTTATTCAAAAAATCCCGTTTTTTTTCACATTTTAATTCATTTTTTTGTTAAAATATCTTTTATTTTTATTTGCGATTCGCGTTTTTTTGACTCTTTTTAAAACAATTCAAATTGATCCGGTTGTTTTTTTAACTTTTTTTTCACACTGTTTTTAATATGAATAATATTTTCAAATTGCTTATCTGTAAAAAATAAAATATTCACATCTCCGTATGCTGGATTATTTTCTTGAATAGCACGGACAAATTTTTGAGAACTTTCCCAAGTTCCCGTAAATTGAACATAAACCGAAAACTGAATCATTTCGAATCCTTCGTCCATTAAAAATTTTCGAAATTGGGCCGCTGATTTTCGTTGCAACTTTGTTTCAGTCGGCAAATCAAACATAACCATCATCCACATGAGTTTTCTTCCGTTTATTCTTTGATTCATTATAAATAATCTTTAATCAAATAAGGATTAAAATTAAAGCAGGGTTCTTGTTTTTTATAACTTCTGACCAAATCCCAAACACATTCTTGTAAAACAACATAAAAAGGCGAATATCCTGTTTTTGTTTTAAATTCCGCCATTATTAAAGAGGAAAATATTGCCTTATCATCCCTTGTTAATTCGTCTAAATATCCTTTTTGCATATAAAGTTGATAAACAATTTTATCCACAACAGGTCGAAAAGGCTCAATCAAGTCATCAACCAAACAAAAAGGATTTAATTTATTATGATGATTAATTCCATACGAGGGATTTAATCCGCTCGCCACAACATATCTTGCTAAAGCGGCGCGCAAAACTGCATATCCATAATTTAAAAAAGAATTTAACCCATCTAAATCACGATTGCGAATAAATTCCTCTCCAAACAAACTTTTAAAATAAATTTTTGCCGCATACCCCTCTTTATTGTCAATATCACCTGATAAAACATTTTTGGCGATTTCCCTTAATGGGTTCTCTTTTCCAAAATAAGACAAAACATCAGATTGATTTTTAATTTTTTCTTGGATTATTGATTTCCATAATTTCTTATATAAAGGCTTTTTTTGTTCAATTTGCAAATGTTGGATTTCCATTTGTTTAATATGCCCTTCAAAAGAATAAAGCATACCTATCGGCAAATAATTTTTTCCCAAAATAATAAGAGGAATGTTTTCTTCACAAAGACGTCTTAATAAATTATCCGTATAAACAATTTGGTGTCCGGTAACCATTACCGATAAAATAGAATGAAAGGGAATGTTCGCAAGAACACTCCCTTCTTTTTCAACATGCAAAAACCCTCTGTTTACTGAAACTTTGAGTCCGTCACTCATCAATTCAATAATCCTATTTTGCATTTAATATCCTTCCTGTTGGTGAAACAAAAACTTTTCTGGCTTTATATTTTTGAAGGCCTCCGGCTCTGGCTTGCCACGAGCGAGTATTCCCTTTTTCCTTTGCAATATCATGAGGCGTCAAATCTATTTCTCCACTACTCGCAATTGCTTTTGCCCTAAACAAAACCGTTGCTTCAGATAACGTTTCATCTTTTTCAAAAATTGATCTGACATAAGTTTGAATTCCTTTTGGGAAGTCATCTTGATACGCTTCATCACGCGTAAAAGTTCCCACAACCATATCATTACGTTTCAAAGTCATAATCCGTTTTGCATTTGGATATTTATATTGCCAATAAGATATTTTTTCTCCTCTATTATGTCGAACGGTAGCATTATAATTTGAAATAATTTCACTTTTCCAAGTCCCTCTATCTTTTGCTATAACCCCATTGATTTTATTTTGAGGGTTAATTTCATAAATTTCAGCACAAAAATTGCCACCACCAACAAACCATTTAAATGCTTTTAAAGAGGATTTTCTCAAATTTTGAATAGACTCTTTTTCTTTATCTTCTAAAGCTTTTTTAATTTGTTTTTCTTCTTTTGTTTTTGCATCCAATGTTTTTGCTTTTCCATCTAAAACAAACCATGTTTTATAAGCATCATAATAATCTTTTTTATCTCTCTTATTGTAAAACATCGGTATAAATTCAATAACATCTCGCTTTTCAATATCTTTTTCACAAATAAAATTTGCTTTTAAAGAAACATCATCTACAAATGATTTCAACCCATAAGCCGTATCTTCATGTAATTTCCCGATTGTTGAATGGGAATCCGACAATTTTTTAAGTTTAGGCTTATGTGAAATGTTAATATTTTCAACAAGAGTCCTGAGTGTCGGAACAACCATTCCTTCCGGCATTGAAATATATTGATTAACAATACCCTCCTTTTTATCTCTGATAAAATCTTTTATTTTTTTCTTTAACTCAGATTTTTCTTCTTTTGAAACACTCGGATCTTTAAACTTATATAATTCGTCTTTGAAGCGATCAATTACAAAATCAGACATCTTTTTTAAATCACCGGATACTTTTTTAATTTGCTCTCGATCAATTGCTGAAACAACAATTGCATCCATAGCGTGATGATTATGGAAGGCACGATAAGCCTCTGCCTCATCTTTATTCTTATATTGATTTAAACCCCACGCCTTTCGAACCATTGAGGTTAACTGTCCCACAACGGCTTGCACTGTTTTTTTCCCATCTTCACGCACAATCGGCAACAAATATTGTTGCAATAATCTTGTCATATATCTTGTGTCGTTTAAAGAACGAGCAATTGGACCTTCTTTTTCTTCAAACTTTGCCATTGCATCTTTTGAAAAACGCCATTGTTGTTCCATATTTAATTTTTTAGCCCGTTTTTGAATTTCCTTCCAATCAAAACCATCTTTACTTTCATGAAAAGCTTCATAAGGTGTTCTAGCCCCCTTATATTTATTTGCCATAGCTGAGGCAATCACTTTATTATGAATACTATCATCAAAACACCTTGAAAATGGAATCAAATGCTCAATTTGGAATAAATCACCATTTAACAATGAGGCAACAGAGATTTTTTCACCGGTAAAAGGGCATTCTCGAGACTCTAATGGATTCGCACCTTTTGACCAACCAAGATTTTTCCAAATTTTGTATTTTTCAATATCTTTCTTTGACCAGTTTCTTGGTTCAATTTTTTTATTTAATTCATCAATAATCTTTTGATTTTCTTGTTCATTACTATCACGCGTTTGAATCATTTTTTTTCGTTCTGCTGTTGAAGCCGGCAAATCCCTTGCATACTCAATGGAAATATCAAAAGGCTTACCATAAAGAGAAATTAATTCATTAACCAAATGTCTAATCTGATTCAATGCAACATGAACTGTGGCATTATTAATCTTTCCATATCTTTCTTCTGCGGTTTTAGGATTTGTTCTTTTACCTAAGCAACTTTGAGATAATATTTCACCATAATATGGAAGAAAATCTCTAGATTCAATTTCCTTAATTGAATGTTGATATCCGGCAGATAAACACGCATCAGAATAAACTTGTCCAGTCTTAATAAACGGCAAAATTTTTGAAATAGCTTTTTCTGACAAAGAAGCAAACCCGTCTTCAAAATTAATATCGTATAATAATTCATTTGCTGCTTCTTCTGAAAGATTAAAACGTTCTTTTAAATAGTTTTTAATCATTTCATCTTGTTTTTCAATTGATAATTTGATCTTTGAAAAATCAATATATCTCTGAGGACGAGATAATATATTAACAATTTCGCCTTTTTCATCTTCATTAAAAGTATTCCAAAAATTCTTGAAATAATGGGATTTTGAAATTGCATATTCAGTCGTGTTAATCAAAACACCTTCAGCCAATTCTGTGTTACTTTTTTGTTTTTCATAATTAAAGTAACCTTTTTTATCTAATCCCAACCAAGATTTAATATTTGAATATGCCAATACACGTTTTTTTGTTGAAATAAAATCACCAGGGTGTTCCGCAATATAAGCAAGTTTTTCCAAACGTTCTCTTGTTAATTGATTATATTCCGAATCTATTTCCCCCGAAAACGTCAAAGAGACAATCTGTTGCCAAATTCTGAATGATTGAAATAAGGGATGTGCTTTGGAAACACATTTTTCATTCTCTTCAAAAGTACAACTGCCTTCTTCTGCTTCCTTCAATGGACGTTGAAAAAATAAAATCTCTTGAAGTTTCTTTACAACATCATCAGTTAGAATAGAGGGATAAAAAATGCGTTGTTTATCAAAAATACAATTAAATTCTTGTTTATATATCTCTCTGAAAGGAAATATCCCGCCAATAAATTTTCCTTGATCATCAAATCTATTTTTCAATCGAACATTCGGAAAATTTTTATACAAATATTCTCCATAAGTGCGACAATTATTTTCACTCATTTCATCTTTTAACTTTTGGAATCCCTCTTTTAATTTACCCCCCTCTGATTTATCATCTTTTCGATTAGATAAAAAACCTTTTCTTTGAACAAGATTAAAACAAATACGACCAAGTTCAAACAATGAAACTTTTTCATCTAAAGCTTTTGCTCTTAATTCATATGGATTTAAAAGTTTCAAGTTTTGTTGTTCTTGGCGATCTTTTGGAAATAATCCAAAAGAAATCAACGCGTTCTTCAAATGCTCTTTTTGCATATTTTTTCTATTTTGTCGTCTTCTCGCCCCTCTGGCCTCTCTTCGTTTAACACATAGTGAGGCTTTACTCTTATCTTCACGCCCATCATCAAAAATGCGCACCCCTGATTTGACAATTTCTTTTTTCTCAATATCAAAAATAGCCCATCCGATTGAGGTGGCGCCCATATCTAATCCTAATCTATATTTCATAACATCCTCTATTGTTGAATTTTACTTATACTTAAGACCTATCATCTTTTTATGAAAAAAACAAGTTGACATTCGAAAAAATAAACGGCATACTAAACTTATCGAAAAGATTTTTAGCAAAATCATGTTGGTTTTGATTGTCAAGTTGCTAATAAGAATTTATTTCGATATTAAGCTCAAGTACTTCGGTATCTTGAGCTTTCTTTATTTCTTGATTTTTTGATTTTTTTTTGATATGATACGCCAAAATTAAAAGGAATGAAAAATGACAGACTTATCACATATCAGAAACTTTTCAATTGTAGCTCATATTGATCACGGGAAATCCACATTGGCCGACAGATTGATTCAAAAATGCGGTGCGGTTAGTGACCGGGAAATGAAAGAACAACTCTTGGACAATATGGATATTGAACGAGAACGCGGTATCACAATTAAAGCTCAAACTGTGCGTTTAAATTATAAAGCTAAAGACGGTAAAGATTATATATTAAATCTGATTGACACGCCGGGGCATGTTGACTTCGGATATGAAGTCAGCCGATCATTAGCTGCTTGTGAAGGTTCTTTATTGGTTGTTGATGCCTCTCAAGGGGTTGAAGCACAAACACTTGCAAATGTTTACAAAGCATTAGATGCCAATCATGAAATTGTTCCTATCATTAATAAAATTGATTTACCGGCAGCGGAACCGGATAGAGTGAAGGCTCAAATTGAAGACGTTATCGGTATTGATGCTTCCGAAGCGCCACTTATTTCCGCAAAAACCGGCATCGGCATTGATGAAGTTCTTGAAACAATTGTCACCAAACTTCCGGCACCTGAAGGGAATGCTGAAGCACCATTAAAAGCAATGCTTGTTGATTCTTGGTATGACTCATACTTAGGTATCATCGTTTTAGTTCGAGTCATTGACGGAACACTTAAAAAAGGTATGAATATTAAAATGATGGCAACAAATGCCGCCTATAAAGTTGAGCGTTTAGGCCATTTTATACCAAAAATGCAAGACACAACCGAACTTAAAACCGGTGAACTCGGATTTATTATTTGCGGAATCAAATCCATTGGGGAAACACGTGTCGGGGATACGATTACTGATGAAAAAAATCCGACAACTCAAGCTCTCCCCGGCTTTAAACCAAGTTTAAGCGTTGTTTTTTGCTCTTTATTCCCTGTAGATATGAGTGATTATGAAAACTTAAAAGAATCACTTGGAAAATTGCAACTTAATGACGCCAGTTTCCAATTTACACCTGATAAATCGCAAGCTTTAGGTCAGGGCTTCAGATGTGGTTTCTTAGGCCTTTTACACATGGAAATTATTCAAGAACGTTTAAGTCGCGAATTTAACCTTGATCTTATCACAACGGCACCATCCGTTGCCTATAATGTTCATTTAACAAACGGAACGGTTTTAACAATGCATAACCCTGCTGATATGCCCGACCCCTCTTCTATTTCCTTTATTGAAGAACCGTGGGTTAAAGCAAGCATTTTAACACCGGATGAATATTTAGGCGGAATTTTACAATTATGCACGGAAAGACGCGGTGTTCAAAAAGATTTAACTTATGTCGGCAATCGTGCCATGATCGTTTATCACTTGCCGCTCAATGAAATTGTTTTTGATTTTTATGACAGGTTAAAATCCATTTCAAGAGGATATGCCAGCTTTGATTACGAAGTTTCCGATTATGAAAAAAGCGATTTAGTTCGCGTTAATATCATGGTTCATGGCGAACAAGTTGATGCTCTTGCCTTTTTAGCTCACAGGTCTCAAGCCGAAAGGCGCGGTCGTCAGATTTGTGAACGGTTAAAAACATTGATTCCAAGACACCAATTTAAAATCCCGATTCAAGCGAGTATCGGTGGCAAAATTATTGCTCGCGAAGATATTTCTGCCTATCGTAAAGACGTAACGGCAAAATGCTATGGTGGGGATATAACAAGAAAAAGAAAACTCCTTGAAAAACAAAAAGAGGGCAAAAAAAGAATGCGTCAATTCGGGAATGTTGAAATACCACAAACTGCCTTTATCAATGCCCTTAAAATCGGTGACGAATAAATTTTAAAAAAAATTTGATTTTTCAAAATAAAAAAGCGTGCAACCCTTGACTTTTGCGCGCTTACATACTATTTAATATACACCATTATTAAACAGAAAGGAAGTAACGAAAATGAACTTTAAACCATTACTTGACCGCGTTGTTATCAAGCGCACCCAAGAAGAAAACAGAACAGCCGGCGGTATCATTATTCCGGATACGGCAAAAGAAAAGCCATCACAAGGTGTTGTTGTTTCAGTTGGACCGGGCGGTCGCGATGAAAGAGGAACTCTTATTGAAATGACCTTAAAAGCCGGTGATAAAGTTTTATTTAGCAAATGGTCAGGAACAGAAGTCAAAATCAACGGTGAAGATTTGTTGATTATGAAAGAATCAGATGTTCTTGGTATCTTAGAATAAGTTAGAGAGGAAAATTATGTCAGCAAAAGAAATTAAATTTTCAACAGACGCCCGTTCAAAAATGTTAAAAGGCGTTGATATTTTGGCAGACACTGTCAAAGTTACTTTAGGTCCAAAAGGAAGAAATGTTGTTTTGGGCAAATCTTATGGGGCCCCGAAAATCACTAAAGACGGTGTTTCAGTTGCTAAAGAAATTGAATTAGCCGATAAATTTGAAAACATGGGCGCTCAAATGGTGCGTGAAGTGGCATCAAAATCAGCTGATGTTGCCGGTGACGGAACAACAACGGCGACTGTTTTAGCTCAAGCCATTATCCGTGAAGGGTGTAAAGCTGTTGCAGCCGGTATGAATCCGATGGATTTAAAACGCGGTATTGATACTGCTGTTGCTGCTGTTGTTGAAGATATTAAATCAAGATCCAAAAAAGTTTCCACATCTGCTGAAATTGCTCAAATCGGAACGATTTCTGCAAACGGCGATTCTTCAATCGGTAACTATATTGCTCAAGCTATGGAAAAAGTTGGCAATGAAGGTGTTATTACCGTTGAAGATGCCAAAGGAATGGAAACAGAATTAGATGTTGTTGAAGGGATGCAATTTGACCGCGGATATCTCTCTCCGTATTTCATCACAAATCCGGAAAAAATGTCTGTGGAACTTGACAACCCATATATTTTAATTCACGAAGCAAAACTTTCAAACTTGCAATCATTGATTCCAGTATTAGAAGCTGTTGTTCAAACAGGTCGCCCGCTTTTAATCATTGCCGAAGATATTGAAGGTGAAGCATTGGCAACTTTGGTTGTCAATAAGTTGCGTGGCGGACTTAAAATTGCGGCCGTTAAAGCTCCGGGATTTGGTGACAGACGCAAAGCCATTTTGGAAGATATTGCTATCCTTACAAATGGTCAAGTAGTCTCCGCAGAACTCGGCATGAAATTAGAAGATGTGAATATTTCACACCTTGGAACGGCAAAATCTGTTACAATCACAAAAGAAGACACAACAATTGTTGACGGTGCCGGTGATAAAGCCGCTATTTTGGCTCGCGTTCATCAAATTCGTCAACAAATTGAAGAAACATCTTCTGATTATGACAGAGAAAAATTGCAAGAACGCTTGGGCAAACTTTCAGGCGGTGTTGCCATGATTAAAGTTGGTGGCGCATCTGAACTTGAAGTGAAAGAAAAGAAAGACCGTGTTGATGATGCTTTACATGCAACACGTGCCGCTGTTAAAGAAGGGATTGTCCCTGGTGGTGGAACGGCTCTTTTATATGCAACAAAAGCTCTTGATACATTAACACCACAAAATGACGATCAACGCGTTGGTATTGAAATCATTCGCAAAGCCCTCCAAGCCCCAATTCGCCAAATCGCACAAAATGCTGCTGTTGACGGTTCAGTAATTGTTGGAAAACTTCTTGAAAAATATGAAGTTACAACGGGTTATGATGCACAAAACGGTGTTTATACCGATATGTTCCAATCCGGTATTATTGACCCGACAAAAGTTGTTAGAACTGCTTTAGAGGGAGCATCTTCTATTGGCGGATTATTAATTACAACAGAAGCCATGGTTGCCGATAAACCGGAAGAAAAATGTTCATGTGGACATGATGCCGGCGGTATGCCAGGCATGGGCGGAATGGGTGGTATGTATTAATTACCCTTCTTCGATAAGAAAAATCCTCGCTAATGCGGGGATTTTTTTTATTTAATTATAAATAGGATATATCATATAAAAATCCTTATAAAAAACATATTTTTCAATAAGTTATATCAAAAATCAAAGTCGGAAATTTAACGGTCGTTTTTTGTTCCGAACTTTTTCCTTTCCATACTTTTATTATACCATGGGTTTGAATTTTCGTGTCCAAAATTTTTCAAAAAAAATTCGTGATTTTTTGATATTTTCTTTTAGATGATTGATTTTAAAGGATTATTTTTTATCAAAAAATTGCATAAAAATTGATAAAAAAATGAAATTTTATGTTTTTTGTTTCAAAAAAACCGGTCAAAAATCAGCAAAAAATAGTCATTTTTTTAGCCTCATTTTTATGCCAAAAAGCCGGCAAATCTAACGACCGTTAGATTTCCGACTTTTACTTTTCCGCCACAATTAACAAAAGGAAAAACCATGTAAACATTTTTTTATTTTAAAGGAGGCATCCCATGACAAATTATTCAAGAACAACATTAAGAGAACTTAAAAAACGTTATCTC
>JAFXIF010000068.1 GCA_017533325.1 Alphaproteobacteria bacterium | reverse complement strand
TTCTTTTTCATTTAAATATTCTCCGCGACCGGGAACACCGGCTGCTATGATGAAAAATCAGGTTCCTGAAGATGTTAAAACAAAAAGATTAATGATTTTGCAAAAGGAATTATTGGAACAACAACAAGAATTTAATTCTCAAACTGTTGGAAAAATTTTGCCGGTTCTTTTAACGGAAAAAGGAAAAAAAGAGGGGCAGCTTGTCGGATATACTCCTTACCTTCAAGGAACTCATGTTTCTTTGCCGGACAGCTTTTTAAATAAAATTGTGATGCTTAAAATTACAAAAGCTTCAGCCACGTCATTAACGGGTGTTGAAGCATAAAGTGAATTGCACTTGTCAAAAAAGTTTAACCGTGTTATAATTAAAAAAGAAGAAGGGTAAACATTTAAAAGAGGAGCAAAAATGACTGCTGAATTTGAACAAGAAGTTTATGCGGCTTCTGAGTTAACTTTAAAAACAAAAAAACGTCACATTAATCCCAGAAGTGAAACACAAGGGGCTTTTATTGACGCGATGAATAAATATGAAATGGTTTTTGGTCTTGGCCCTGCCGGAACGGGAAAGACTTTTTTAGCAGTTGCCAAAGCTGTTTCAGCAATGTTGGAAGGTAAAGTTGATCGGATTATTTTAACGCGTCCTGCTGTTGAAGCTGGTGAAAATTTGGGTTTTTTACCCGGAAATCTGAAAGAAAAAATTGATCCTTATTTAAGACCGCTTTATGATGCGCTCTATGAAATGTTGCCGGCGGATATGGTGGATAAAAAGCTTGAAAACGGGGAAATAGAAGTTGCTCCTTTGGCATATATGCGCGGAAGAACTTTGAGTCATAGTGTTGTTATTTTAGATGAAGCTCAAAACACAACGCCGATGCAAATGAAAATGTTTTTAACGCGTTTAGGGGAGGGTTCTCGTATGATTATTAATGGAGATTTAACCCAAACTGATTTGCCGCGTGGAACTGTTTCCGGTCTTTTAGATGCGGTTAAAATATTAAAAAAAGTTCCGGGAATTGCCTTTGTTGAATTTTCCGAAAAAGATGTTGTGCGCCATGGGCTTGTTTCAAAAATTGTTAAAGCTTATGACAAAGCCAATGCTGAAAGTAAAGAATAATGTCAGATATTGATATATGTATTCAGCAACTGGATAAAAGATATTCAAGACGCGTCTTAAAAGTTCAGTCGTTTTGCAAAAAAATCATTCGGTCGGCGTGGTTTTCTCATACGCCGGCTGAGGTTTCTTTAGTGTTGGCAGATGATGATTTTGTTCATGATTTAAATTTCAGATATCGTGGAAAAGATAGTGCAACAAATGTATTGTCTTTTGAAACAAAAAATCAACCGCCAAAAGGTTTTTTATGGTTAGCAGGTGATATCATTGTTGCCTATGAAACGGTTTTAAAAGAAGCTAAAGCTCAAGAAAAAACATTTGAAGCGCATTTGGCGCATTTGCTTGTGCATGGAACTTTGCATTTGCAAGGATATGATCATTTAACGGAACAAGATGCTGTTAAAATGGAGTCTTTAGAGAAAAAAATAATGAAATCATTGGGATACGATAACCCATATAAGGATGTGGAATAATGACAATATTTTCAAAAATCAAATCATTTTTTGTTCGACCGCCTGAAGAAGAAAAAGTTTTAGAAACCATTGAAGAAATTATGGAAGAGCGAGTTGAACGCGGTGATAAAGTTTTAGTTGATCCGGATGAAATTTCTCTTCTTAAAAATCTTTTCAGATTAAGAGATATTCGAGCTGGTGAAATCAGAATTCCAACTATTGATATCACGGGAATTAACGTTGAAGCCTCTTCTGATGAGCTAAAGCGGATGATGGCGGAAGAAAAATTTACCAGATTGCCGGTATATGAACAAACGCTTGATAATATTATCGGTGTTATTCATGTAAAAGATATTTTATGTGCTATGATGGAAAATGAAGAAGTTTCTGTTAAAAAGTTGATGACAGGCAGTATTTTGTTTGTTCCCCCTTCAGTCAGGGCTTTGGATTTGCTCCGCGAAATGCAAGCTAAAAAAGCGCAAATGGCTATCATTATTGATGAATATGGTGGAACAGACGGTCTTATCACTTTAGAAGATTTGCTTGAAGAAATTGTTGGTGAAATTGAAGATGAACATGATGCGTTAGATGAAGCGCCGGTGCTGCACAGAATTGGCAACAGTGTGATTCAGGCAGATGCCAGAATCTTGTTAAAAGACCTTGAAAAAATGATTGGGCCGTTTATGACTCAAAAAGAAAAAGAGGAGTTCGTTGATTCTGTCGGTGGGCTTGTTTTTCATTTGGCCGGAAGATTACCGAGAGTCGGTGAAAAAATTGAGCATTCTTCCGGTATTGTTTTTCAAGTTTTGGATGTGGATGCACGGCATATTAAAAAAGTAAAAATAACAAAATTTAATAAACGTAAACAAGAAAAGGATAAAACATCCTTCTTGAAAAAAAGAAAGAAAAAACGCTGATGAAAATAATTTCTTTCGGCTGCAGGTTAAATACATTTGAATCAAAAATCATAGAAGGGTTATTATCAGATCAAGAGGACCTTTTTGTGGTGAATACTTGTGCTGTTACAAGTGAAGCAGAACGACAATGCAGACAAATGATTCGTAAAATTTCGCGTGAATATCCGGATATGAAAATAATTGTAACCGGATGTGCGGCTCAACTGGATGCTCAAAAATATGCTGAGATGCCTCAGGTTTATAAAGTTGTCGGTAATATCGAAAAATTAGATAGGGAAAAACTTTTGTTCGGACCAAAAATTCAAGTAAGTGATATTATGAGCTCACAAACAAATGTGCCTGTTATTTCGGATTTTGAGTCAAGAACAAGAGCATTTTTGCAAATTCAACAAGGCTGTTCACATGCTTGCACATTTTGTATCGTTCATAAAGCAAGAGGAAAAAATAAAGGATTGTTACCGGATCAGGTGATTCTTCAGGCCAAACGGTTTGTTAAAAAAGGATTTTTAGAGTTGGTATTAACCGGTGTTGATATTGCATCTTATCCTTATGGGTTAAATGATTTACTAAAGCGCATTATAAAAGAAGTTAAAGGTCTTAAACGGTTGCGTCTTGGATCTTTTGATCCGGCTTTAATGACTGATGAGTTTATTGATTTATGGACGGATAACGAGGTAATGATGCCTCATCTTCATTTATCAATGCAGTCTGGGGATAATATGATTTTAAAACGAATGGGAAGACGCCACTCTTGTGAAGATGTTTTAAATGCTTGTCATAAACTTTTATCCAAAAGAAAAGATTTTGTTTTTGGTGCGGATCTTATTGCTGGTTTCCCGACTGAAACGGAAGAAATGTTTTTAAACACGCTTCTGTTTGTTAAAGAGGCCCCGATTTCATTAATACATGCATTCCCTTATTCTGAACGACCATCAACACCGGCAGCAAAAATGCCGCTGGTTGATATGAAAATAAGAAAAGAGCGCGCTTTCAAATTACGTGAAGTTGGAGCAAGACTTTTGAATTTGAAATTAGCGGAATTTGAGGGGAAGCGAGTTAATGTTTTAATTGAGCAAAACGGTATCGGTTATAGTGAAAATTATTTAAAAGTTAAAACAAATTCAGATAAAACGGGAGAAATAGTTTCTGTTTTAATTGAGAAAAGGAATGAAAATGAGTTGGTTGGATCGGTTTAAATTCGGAATGAAAAAAACAGCTCGGCTGTTTTCTTTTTCAAAGATTGATGCTTCTTCTTTGGAAGAATTAGAGGAGTCTTTGTTAATGGCTGATGTGGGGGTTCCCACAACGAATGCTATTTTGGATTCGATTAAAAAGAAAGGCGCTAAAGATGCTGAAAGCATCAAAAGTATTATGAAAGAAGAAATTATCAATCGTCTAGCTCCTTATGCACAAGAACTTGAAATAAATAATGAAAAAAAGCCGTTTGTTGTTTTAATGATCGGGGTAAATGGAGCTGGAAAAACAACAACAATTGGAAAATTAGGTGCTTTTTATCAAGAAAAGGGTTATCAGGTATCCTTTGTTGCAGCTGATACATTTAGAGCCGGTGCGGTTGACCAGCTAAAAGAATGGGGTGCTAGAAATAACTGTGTTGTTTATTCAAGCGAAACCGGAAAAGACGCCGCAGCTCTTATTTTTGATGCAATTAAATCAGCAAAAGAAAAAAAAGATGATATCATTTTTATTGATACGGCCGGACGCCTTCAAAACAGAAAAGATTTAATGGATGAATTAAAAAAAATTACCAGAGTTATTCAAAAAACAGATGCAACGGCTCCGCATGCCACTTTGCTTGTTTTGGATGCAACGGTTGGGCAAAATGCACTCATTCAAGTTGAAGCTTTTTCAGCGATAACCCCTGTATCCGGTTTGGTAATGACGAAATTAGATGGAACTGCAAAAGGAGGTATTTTGTTAGCACTTGCTGATAAATTTCAGTTGCCGATTTATGCAATTGGAGTGGGTGAAAAAATTTCTGATTTATCATCCTTTACGGCTGATGAATACGCGACTTCATTATTGGATGGATAAAAATGACGTTTTTAAAAAAAGCTTATTTGCGCGCTTCAAACATTCCCGGATTTCATTGGGGTGAGCTTGTCTGCTTAATGTTACTTTCCTTTTTTATGGGAGTTGCTCTTTGCGGATATGATGTTGCGGCAGTTCGTCTTTATTTTGAACATGTTCCTTTATCGGTTATGGGATATGATTTCATTTATATTGCTTTTTTATTCTTTTTTGTCGGGTTACAAAGAAGTCTTTTAACAAGGCGAAGAGGCTATGGAATAATTAAAATTTTAAGTGCGGTTATATTCTTAATCACATTGATTTTAATTGGAATTGAAACGTTAAATCAAAATCTTTTTGCGCATGTTTTATTCATCAGTAAATATCTTGTTTTTGCGTTTTTTACAATGGCTCTTTTTTTGATTGTTTCAAGATTTTTACCATTCAGACGGGACGGTTTAAAACGTTTATTTATTATGGGTGCCTTGTTTTTAGGGTTTATGTTTGGGGGATTTTTCCCGTTGATTTTTAAATGGGGCGCTTACAGTGTTTTATACACTTCTTTTTTCTTGTTGCTCGGGTGTTATTTTAGTTTATTTATTCTTTCAAAAATTGTTTCTGTTTCTAAAGAACTTTTTGTAACAAAAACAGGGGCAGCAAAAAATCTTTCTGAACTTAAATTGGTTCGAACGGTTTTGTTGTTTTCGTTTTTTGTGTTAGCCGTTAAATGTTTATCTGATTTTTTATTCTACCAATCGATTGCTCATGAATTTTTGCTTTTAGATACTTGGAAATATTTGCTTATTTCTTGGGGTTTGTTGGGCCTTTTTGGGTTTTTGTGCGTCGTCATTTTGTATCGCACTCGTTATTTTTATATGATAACAGGTGGAATGGTTTTATTTTTATTGGGTGCCTTTTTTGTTTCAATCGGTAGTTTATGCCAGTTTGTTTATTTAACAATTACAGGGATGATTTTGATATCCTTGTCTTTATTTCTTTATTTTGAAGATTTCATATTGGCATTGTTGCGCCTTTTAAATCAAGGGATTGGACAAAATATTAATAAGAAAAGATGGATGCTGATTGAGCCTGCCGGTTTTATGGCCGGAGCCTTAATTTGTGTTCATTTTGAATATCCTGCTTGGGCATTATGGGGTTTTACTTGCCTTTTATTTTTGTTAGGTTTCCTGTCTTTGAAATTTTATTCCTCTTTATTAGTTTCTCTTTTATCTTTAAGAGTTTGGCGAGGCGGTCCTTTATTGCTGTTAGATGGTCCTATTTTAGATTATATTCAGAGAAATATTGTATCTGAAAATAAAAATGATGCTATTTATTTTTTAAGAGTGTTAGAAGTTTCAAATCGTTGGATTTATGCGGTTTGGCTTTTAAAATCACTTAAAAATAAAAATGAGAAAGTTCGCCTTTATGTGCTTGAAAAAATGTCTTCTCTTTATAATTTATCACGGTATGAAAAGACAATTGAACACATTTTTTTAAGAGATCCTTCCGTAAAAGTTCGTTGTCGAGCATTAAGCCTTTTAATTCAAATTGCTTATGAAAATAAAGGATTGAATGGGGTTAATGCTTATTTGCCATATCTTGACAATAAAAAGTTAAAAGTAGGGGCGATGTGTGGTTTTTTAAGAACGGGTGGAGCACCGGCATTATTAGTGGCAGATGGATTGCAAGAACTTGTTAATTCTAAAAAAGTTAAAGATAACTTATTGGCTCTTTCCATTATCGATTGGGCTCCGAGTATCGGTTTGATGCGGCAATTAGCAAGATTATTGAGAAGCACAACACCGATTGTTGCTTCAAAATCTTTATTGGTGGCGGCAAAAATTGACCATCCAGAATGCTTGCCGTTGATTTTGAACTCATTAGACGATATGGCATTAAGAGAAAATGCATTGGTGGCTTTAAAAAGTTATGGGGTCAAGGCGTTACCAATGATTGAGAGAACTTTAAATAATCCTGAAACGCCACCCATCAGATTAAAAACATTAATTTTATTTTTAAGTATGCAACCGAGTGGTGAAGGCAAACAAGTTTTATTAAGAGCCCTTCAAATTGGCAATCAAAAATTAAGAAAAACTATTATTCAAGGGATGATTGATAGTGGCATTTTTTGGACTCATCCTGATAAATATGAAATTTTATTTAATGGCATACAAAAAGATGTTAACCGAATTTTATGGCTTTCAGAATTAATGATAAAATATAAACAAGTTGTTTTTCCGCAAACAAGTGAAGTTTTTTCTTTTTTGATTCGGGCCATTCAAGAGGATCTTAAAGAAACAAGAGAAACGATTTTATATCAATTATTGTTACTTAAAGACAATGCACTTTATATTAAGGCTGTAAAACTTTTGCTTTTGAAAAAGAAGGAAAACTATGATTTAGCAATGAGTTCATTGCAAGATATGTTGCCTAAAAAATTATTTAACTTGGTTAAAACAGCTTTAGTGGATACAACAAGAGATGAAAAAGCATTGATTAATACGGATATAACAATTGAAAGTGTAACAAAAGATGTTCTTCTTTTATTGAATGATCCGCCGTTTGTGTTGCCTGATTGGATGAAAGCGACCGCGCTTTATGTTTTAAGAATGTTGGAGAGCCCCTTGGCATTGGGAACAGTTCAAAAGTATTTGAAATCTAAAAGCCCATTGGTCTTAGAAGCTACAATTTGGGCATTTTGCAAATTAGAAAAAGATGAAGAAAAAAGGCATCAGGTTTTAATCGGATTGCCGACAAGCCAAACCTTATTTCAATCTTTGGATACGATTTTTGAGAATTAGGAGAAAAATGTCAATTACCTTTGAGAAAGTTTTGGTTTTAAAAAATATCCCGATGTTTGAAAACGCTTCTGAAATGGCGTTATCTGATTTAATTGCAGCCTCAGAAGAAAAAACTTATAAATCCGGAGATGTCATGATTGATAATGAAAAAGAAAATTCTTTTTTATTTATCGTTCTTTTCGGAAAAGCGGGAACAATTCAAGAGGGGGAGGTTATTCAAGAATATGCCCCTCGTCAAATTTTTGGAGAAACAACGGTTTTAAGTCCGGCTGTTTTGCCATTTCCGATAAAAGCACTTGAAAAAACAATTGTTTTAAAAATCAGTGGGCATAGGTTATATCAAGTAATGTCATTACATCCTTCTATTGCTAAAGGTTTTATTGGTGAACTTTCAAAGCGTTTAAGATAAAATTAATTTAAAAAACTTGAAAATAACGTTTGATTTTTCTTTTAAAAGTTATTATAAAAAAATTATTGTAGCTAAAAAAAGGAGAGAAAAATGGTTAAAAAAACAAAAGAAGCAACCGTTAAAGAAGATGTTGCGGTTAAAAATTCTTGCAAAAAGGATGGATGTTGCTGTTCTTGCACATCAAAGTTGAAAACCGGAACAATTTTAGTTGGTGGTTTTGCCGTTATCGTTGCAACAATTTGGGCAATGGCTGCGAATAAGTGGATTCAAATTCCTTCATGGGCTGATTTTACTCCAAAAACAGGAAAAGTTGTTGCCATGATTGATGGTGATCCGGTTTATTTGTCGGAAGTTAAAGAGTTGGTTTCTCAAATTCCGCAATTATCCGAATTACCGTTTGAAGCCATCTACCCGCAATTGGTTAAAGATGTTGTTTCTGAAAAAGTTCTTAAAAAAGCTGTTAAAGGGTCAGAAGTTGGGAAAAATCCAATTGTTCAACAACGTATCAATGCTATTTTGTTTGAAGCTTATTTAGTTGAAAAATTCAAAAAAATGGTAACAGATGATGAGTTGAAAACGATTTATTTGGAAGAAATTAAAAATTTCCCGCGCCCAGAAGAAATTCGTGCTCGTCATATTTTAGTTAAAACTGAAAAAGAAGCTAAAGATATTTTAGTTCAATTAAAAGCAGGGGCTGACTTTAAAATCTTGGCGAATAAAAAATCATTGGATGCCGGTAGCAATAATGGTGGGGATTTGGGATATTTCAAAAGAGAAATGATGATTCCTGATTTCACAAATCCTGTTTTTGAACTTAAGAAAGGTCAATTATCTGATCCGATTAAAACATCCTTTGGATGGCATATTGTTTTGGTCGAAGATCGCCGTTTGGCTGCCCCTCCTTCATTTGAAGAAACAAAAGATTTTTTGCGTAAACAAATGTTTGCTCAAAAAGTGCCTGAATTAATTGAAGATGAATTAAAACGATTCAAAGCACAAGTTATTGTCCCTTCACTTGAAACCAAACCGGTTGTAACAGAAGCGGAAGAAACAGACATGGCTTTAGAAGAAGCCCCTGTTGCTGAAACACCGGCAGTTGAAGAACAAGCTTCGGAAGCTGAAGCTGTTAAATCAGAAGCAGTGGCTGAAGAAACACCTAATCCAGTCGAAGCAGAGACGGCTCCTGCCGAAACACAACCCGCTCCGGTTGAAAGTAAATAAGTGATTTCTTATTATAAAAAGGGCGCTTTTTATAGCGCTCTTTTTTTTGTTTAGGGAAGGGGTGGTGGTTTGTTTTAAAGTGATATTTTTTTGGTAAACGGTAATATAAGGAAAGAAAACTATCTGACTTGTTGATGGGTAATAAAAAAGGCATCTGAAAGATGCCTTTTTTAGTTTTATTATTGGCGTTGGGAACTGTCTCTGCCACCTGCATCATATCGGCCAAAGTTTTTAACCAATTGTTCCATGACGGACAATTCTTTTCCGGTAACTTTTGTATATGCTTCGTCAAAAACAATATCATTTCCATCTTCAAGTGTTAAATGCTCAATGGACTTAACTGTTTTATTTTTGTTAAATGAAATAACATAGATGTCACGTTCAATTTCTTGCGGATGGAAAAAGGCACGATTTTCTTTTTTTGTTTTAAAATAGATATAAAAGGACTCATTGCCGATTTTATTTTCAAAAATAGGAGACCCAAGTAAGTCAATAACCTTTTCTTGAGGATAGCCCGGCGTAATCATATTTAATCTTTTTTGAGAGGGTAAATCCCCGCTTTGATATGTTTCAAGCCCACAGGCGGATAAAAGCATTGTGCCGGATAATAAAGATAAATAAATAAGTTTCTTGAACATTTTCACCTTCTTTGATATAATAAGTTTAATTTAATATAAGCAAAAGAAAGGTGTTTCGTCAATGGAAAAATCCTCAAAATCGAAAAAAGACATTGCATTTGTTTTGGATACAAGAACGGTAAATAAACAAAAAAAACATTATGAGTTAGAAGCAAATGAATCGCAAAAGCAGGCATTAAAAAAGTTTTTTGAGTTGCCGGATGTTATGAATTTAACTTTTGAATTTGATGTGTTTTTAAATAAAGAATACATTGAAATTAACGGTATTTTGAGGGCAAAAATAAAGCAAAAATGTGTTGTTTCGTCTGATGAATTTGAAACAAAAATTAGCGAGCCCGTTCGGCTTTTATTTACAGAGGATGAATCGTTTTATAATTCTCTTTTAAACAAGGCGGATTTTTCTATGGATGAAGACGATGTTGATTTTGTTGAAAACGGGCGTATTTATTTTTATGATATTATTCAAGAACAATTTGGTTTGGCTTTAAATCCTTTTCCCAAAAAAACAAAAGAAGCATTTTCTTATTATGAATTAAAAGCTGAAGACGTGGTTGAGAATCCGTTCGCTGTTTTAAAACACTTGACAAAATAAATAGATGTGTTAAAATAAGAAGTAGTAGGATATTTTTAAGGTGGGTAAAATGGAAAAAGAATTAGAAAATGAAGCTTTAGAAAATAAAAATCTTGAAGAAGATTTGGACCTTGAAAAAACTCAAGAAGTTCATGAAGATGAAAAAG
>JAFXIF010000067.1 GCA_017533325.1 Alphaproteobacteria bacterium | reverse complement strand
TTTTTTTCACGAAATGACGGCATGCTTAAAGGACTTAAATGTCATGAAATCACTTTTTATTTTTTAATGAAATCGAGAGGAACTCAAGAATTAAATAGCCACAGCATCACTCAAGGATTTGAAGAAAAAATGTGTTGGTTACCAATTGATAAATTAAGTGAATATGATGCCTATCCGAAATTTTTTGCCGAAAAGCTTAAAAATTTAAAACCTCATCCGGAACATATTGTCACCATTCGAAAATAAAGGGATTCTCTATGTCGGAAAAACTTAGAAAACATTTAAAACAACTTTCAAGAAAACCTCCTACCGAAAATGCAAAAAAAACACATCACCTCACAAAAAACCGCCCAAAGGCGGTTTATGGCGTGTCGTTAAAGGAATACGCAACTATTGTTGCTCTTTCTCAATTCCACCTATATTTCAGCTGCGGTAAATTTTCATTTGCCTTGCTTCAATAAGGTTCATTGGCGTGCTCAAAAAAACTGTTATTTAAACACTTTTTTTCCGCGCCCTTACGGTTCGATTCCTCATCCTTCCGCCATAAAAAAAACCGCCCAAAGGCGGTTTATGGCGGAGAGTATAGGAATCGAACCTACGCATCGCTTTCACGATGACGGATTAGCAATCCGCTGCATTACCACTCTGCCAACTCTCCAAAGTGATAAGCTATCCTATCAATTTTTAACTCAATTGTCAACAAATTTTTAATGGTTCAAAAAAATCTTTTAATCTTTATGATAAGGATGACCGTCTAAAATTGTTTTTGCGCGGTAAATTTGTTCCGCTAAAACAACTCTTGCTAACATGTGAGGTAAGGTCATTCTTCCAAAAGAAAGTTTATAATCTGCTTTTTCTTTTAAAAATTCGGCATGCCCATTCGCGCCTCCAATCAAAAATGAGATGCTTTGTGTTCCCTCGTCTATCCATTTCCCTAAAAGAGAAGCAAATTCTCTTGATGATGGCGTTTTCCCTTTTTCATCAAGAACAATAATTTTTCCCCCTTGCGGAATATTTGAAAGCAACAAATTTGATTCAGCTTCTTTTAATTGTTTCCCATTCAGAGATTTTTTTTCTTCTACTTCTTTAATCACCACCGACCATTTTGTTTTTTTGATGTAATCCTGAATAAGCGCATCTTCCGGTGTGTTTTTTTTAAGCTTTCCGATTGCAGCAATTGTTATTTGCATGAGTCTATCCGTTTTTTATATTTATTCGGTATCAAATCCCAAATAGAAACAACTTCATACCCCTCTTTATTATCAGCAGGCACAATCACTTCAGCTTCCGGACCATAATCAGCAATATATTCCCGACATTTTCCGCAAGGAGAAATCACATATCCATCTTGATCTCGAACAGCAACAATCATTTTGATTTTCATATCTTTTTCCGCCGTTGCTGCATGACCAATCGTGATAATTTCAGCACAAGTTGCCAAAGAGGGTTGGTTTGTCCCTAAATGAAGAGCTGCATACACATTCCCTGATTCAGTAACAAGCGCTGCTGAAACAACAAAATGATGGCCTTCTTTTTGATATCTTTTTTTTAACAAATCACGAGCTGTTTTAATCAGTTTCGCAGGGGTTACCTTTCTTTTTAACATTGTTTATTCTCCTGCAATCGCTTCAACCATAATATCCAAAGAATCACGTTCGGTTTGCTTGTAATCAACCGTTTCTGTTTTGATAGGTTCAACAGCTTTTTTTACTTCTTTCACAACTTCTTTTTTAACCTCTTCTTTGACTTCTTTTTTCACTGTTTCTGCTTTTTTATTCACGTCTTTTTTAACTTCTTTAATCAAAGAATCTAATGCTTTTTTGTCCGTGTTTTTCGGACGTGGCTGATTTTTAAGTTGTGTTCCGATTTTCGGTTGCGTTTGTTCAATTGATGAGCCCTTATTGACTTTTAAATCATTTAACACACTTTCAGGAACAAAATATTCCAACATTCCAACTGTTTTTTTAATATATGTTACAGACTTATTTTCTTTTTCAATATCATTCATTTGTTTTTCAGATAAAATCATTGAAACACCAACGTATAATAAAGAAAGCAAAAGAGCTGCTCTTAATCCACCAAAAACAATTCCCAAAATTCGATCTAATCCGCTTAAAGAGCTGTTTCTTAAACGTTTGGTAATTTGTGAATTAATAATTGTCATAATCACTAAAATTGAAACCGCTACGGTTGCTGATCCCACAACACCTGCAACAATTTCATTATTAAAAACACCACTTAATAAACTCTTCATCGGCACAAAGGCATATAAAGCACCAATGCCGGCTAAAATCCATGAAGAGATGCAAAGCAACTCACAAACAAGCCCTCGATAAAGAGCAAATAAAATTGATAAAACCAAGGTAATTACCACAATGATATCAATAATTCCAATAACCATTTTTTTCTCCTATCCTTGAAACGAATCAATCAATGTTTTTAAGTGACCGATTTCAGTTATTCTTAAATCCGGCGATTTTTTGACTTTTTTTCTTTCCGGAGGCACAAGTGCTTTTTCAAAACCTAATTTTGAAGCCTCCTTTATTCTTAAATCCGGCTGAGGCACATTTCTGATTTCTCCGGATAAACCTATTTCTCCAAAAATTACCATATCAGCTGGCATTGGTTTTTGAAGTAATGCTGAAACAACCGCACTGGCTACTGCTAAATCACATGCAGGTTCCGTTATTTTTAATCCACCGGCAACGTTTAAAAACACATCTTTTCCGGCCAATGTAACCCCGCATCTGGCTTCTAAAACCGCTAAAATCATTGAAAGACGGTTACTGTCCCATCCAACAACGGCTCTTCTGGGTGCAGATCCTGCTTGAGGGGCAACCAAAGCTTGAATTTCAACCAACAATGGGCGAGAACCCTCAATACCTGCAAAAACACAACTACCCGCAACATTTCCCCGTCTTTCAGCTAAAAATAAAGCAGAAGGGTTTGGAACTTCGGATAATCCCGATTCACGCATTTCAAATACGCCGATTTCATCCGTTGCACCAAAACGGTTTTTAACTGAACGCAAAATCCTGAAATGATGGCCTCTGTCTCCTTCAAAATAAAGAACGGTATCCACCATATGCTCCAAAACTCTCGGACCTGCAAGAGTGCCTTCTTTTGTCACATGTCCGACTAAAAATAAAACAAAATTTCTTCGTTTTGCAAGACGAATAAGCTCATGTCCGGCGGCTCTTACCTGACCAACAGTTCCGGGAGCAGAATCCAATGTGTCCGTATACATTGTTTGAATTGAATCAATAACAACCACATCCGGCGCCTCATCAACATCCAATGAAGCCACAATATCCCGAACACTTATACTGCTGGCTAAATCAACAGGAGCTTTTGAAAGACCAAGTCGCATTGCCCGTAAACGCACTTGATCTGTTGATTCTTCCCCTGAAATGTAAACACATTTTATTGGAGCGCCTTCTTTATTCACTCCGTTTGATAAGTTAGCAACCGTTTGGAGCAGTAAAGTCGATTTACCAATACCGGGGTCACCACCAACTAAAATCACAGAACCTGGGACCAATCCACAACCGCACACACGATCTAATTCATGGATATTTGACTTTAAGCGAAAAACAATTTCCGGTGCACCACTTAAATCAGAAAATTCAATTTTTTTACCTCCGACACCGCCTGTTGCCGTTTTAATTTCTTTTTGTGGCAAGGCTTCTTCCGATATTGTATTCCATTCACCACAAGCTTCACATTTACCCGTCCATCTCGGATAAACGGTGCCACAGTTTTGACAAACAAACTGAGATGTTTTTTTCGCCATTATTCAGCCTCTTTTCCTTCAACAAAAATAGGACCTTTAGAACTGCCGGCCACAAACTGTCTAACATACGGATTCTTTGTTTTATCTAATTCTTTAACCGTTCCAACCCAAATAATTTCACCTTCATAAAGCATTGCAATACGATCGGCAATTTTTCTGGCCGATGCCATATCATGAGTAATTGTTAAAGCCGTTGCCCCTAATGTTTTCACACAAGAAACGATTAAATCATTAATCACATCGGACATAATCGGGTCAAGCCCCGTTGTCGGCTCATCAAAAAAGATAATATTCGGATTGTTTGCGATTGCCCTTGCAAGACCGACACGTTTTTTCATACCCCCAGATAAATCGGCCGGATAAACATCAGCAACTTGTTTCGGTAATCCGACTTGTGCCAACTTTTTGATTGCAAGTTTTTTTGCTTTTTCAGAATCAGTTTTTTTATTTTGGAGCAATTGAAATGAAATATTTTCCCAAACATTCAAGCTATCAAACAAGGCTCCGCTTTGGAAAAGCATACCGATTTGTGAACGCACCTTTTCTTGCTCTTTCTTTGACAGTTTATCCAATCTTTTACCATCAATTTCAACATAACCTTTATCCGGATTTAGTAACCCTAAAATGCATTTTAAAGTGACGGATTTTCCGGTTCCGGAGCCACCGATAATAACCAAAGATTCGCCTTTTTTAATTTCCAAATCCACTCCGGATAAAACCTTTTTACTTCCAAAAGCTTTATGCACATTAACCAATTTTAATTTTATTTGTTCTTTTGTTTCAGCCATCTTTTTTTATCCTTAAACAGCGAAGAAAACTTCTGTTAAAATATAGTTGAAAATTAAAATTAAAATACTTGAAGACACAACGGCATTTGTTGTTGCCTGTCCCACACCTTGCGCACCACCTTTAGAATTAAATCCATTATAACATCCAAGTAATGTGATAATAAAACCAAAAACGGAAGCTTTTGTTAAACCGGAAATAACATCCATCGGTTTTAAATATTCCCATGTACTGACAAGATATGTTGTTGCATTAAAATCAAGCTTTGAAACTCCAATCATATACCCACCGCAAATGCCGATAATATCACCGATTAAAACTAAAACAGGAAGCATAATAACACCTGCTATAACCCTTGGAACGATTAAATATTTAATTGGGTTTGTGGATAAGGTTGAAAGCGCATCAATTTGTTCTGTGACACGCATTGTTCCGATTTCAGCAGCCATAGCTGCCCCAATTCGACCCGCAACCATAAGACCCGCCATCACAGGAGCAAGTTCTCTTGTCACAGCAACAAGAACAACCAAAGATACCGCTCCTTCAGCAGAAAATTGCGAAAAACCACTATATGTTTGAAGTGCAATAACCATACCCGAAAATAATGTTGTTAAAGCAACTACAGGAAGTGAATAAAACCCGATTTCAATTATTTGACGTAAAAGCGCTTTAAAATAAAGAGGTGGAGTTAAACAATGATAAATTGTTTCAACGGCAAAAAGCCCCAAAGAACCGGCGCTTTTAAAAAACGCTAAAACCACGCGTCCTAATTTATTTAAAAATTCAATAAACGGTGTAATAAAAGGTATATTTGTTTCTGATTTTTTTCGCATTTTTAACCCTATATATCCATAGTTTACTCTTTGTTCACTATATCCGTCTTAACTTAAAAAAGCAAGCATAAATAATCATTGTTATTTCTTTATAAAAAGACTAAAGAAATGACAAAAAACAAACCGTTTTTATCAGAAGTAAATCTGTTTTATTAAAAAATCTTTTAGTTTCTCTTTAAAAATTAATACTCCGCAAAAAAAGGAAGCCGAAGCTCCCTTTTTTTATCCAACATTTTCCTTTTTATCCATCATTCCTTTATATTGAACAGCTGTCAATCTCATCGGAATATCAAATAAAGTAATTGGCGAGCCATTCGGTTTTAAATAATTTTTCAAAAATACATCCGGTTTCACAACAGATAATTTGTTTTCCTCTCTTACAACTACACAACCGTTATCGTATGATTGTTTCGAAAGTTTGGGATCTGAAAAACGAACATTTCCTAAAAAACGAATAGCTTGCGCTGCCGGTTTGTTTTTATATTTATGAAAACCTAATTGCTCAAAACCTGTATCCCATACTTCAATCAAATTCATGGTATCTGCAACATCTTTTTTGCTTGATTGAGATACATCCGTTAATCCCAATGCATGGGTATATTTCAAAAATAATTTAATTTTATCTTTGTCCAATTTATCGGGCGCATTATTTGATAATTGCATCACTTTTTTTAACAATGCTTTACCTTGAACAGGTGATACATCATTAATCACGACAACCCCTTCTCCATCAGATTGAACCGTTTGCCACGATTTATCTTTTGAATTTAAAAAAACAAGGTCTTTTGTTGATGATTTTCCCCCTTTAGAAACAAAAACACCGGTCCCGCTATTCAAAGAAGGGATCGGTAAAACAAAACTTTGCGCCGCCGGAATAACCGATAGCGCATTTTGAAAATTTAAGTCTGTTTCATTTATAATCGCCACTTTGTCCTCCATTTTGTTTTGACTAGTTAAACATCTTTTTTTCAAAAAAGCAAGACAAAAAAACGGCTCTTTTCGAGAACCGCTTTTTTATTTTATAATCAACTGTTTTTATTTATTTTTTCTTTCTCTTTTCAAATTTTTCAAAAAGAGTTTGAACCAAAACATAAAAAAGTGGAATAACAAAAAGTCCTACAATTGTTCCAACTAACATTCCCCAAAAAACAGGAACGCCGATTGCCCGTCTGCTGGCGGCTGCCGCGCCTGTGGCTACAACCATTGGCCATACACCTAAAATAAAAGAAAATGCAGTCATTAAAACAGCTCTAAAACGTTCTCTTAATCCTTTTAAAGCCGCATTCACAATTGTGGCTCCTTTTAAACGTTCTTCTTTTGCAAATTCAACAATTAAAATTGCATTTTTACTTGCCAAACCCACAAGCAAAATCAGTCCTAATTGAGCATAAATACTTAAGGAAAGACCGGAAAATAATAACCCCAACAATGCACCGTTTACTGCCACAACAAGTGAGAGTAAAACTGGGATAGGAACAATAAAACTTTCATATTGAGCCACCAAAAAGAGGTAAGCAAAAATAATTGCAAAAGCTAAAAGATATCCGACTTGACCGCTTGAATTTTTTTCTTGATAACTCATGCCGGACCATGAAATATCATATCCTTTCGGTAATTCTTTAACAAGATTTTCAACTTCCGTCATCGCTTGACCGGTGCTTGTCCCCGGTTTTTGAACAGCAGTTACACCTGCAGCCGGATATTGATTGTATCGTTCAACAACGCGAGGTGCTAAAACCTTTTTAAGCTCAATTAAACCACGTAACGGAACTCTTTCGTCATTTTCATTAAGAACATATAATTCGTTAATACTTTCAATATCTTGCCGATATTTCCAATCCGATTGGAGCATAACTTTATTGACCTGTGTTCCGATATTAATATCATTCACATAAGCCGACCCCAAATAACTTTCAATTGTTTCAAAAATATTGCTGATCGGAACTTTCATACTTTCAGCTTTAACCCGATCAATTTCCAAATAAATATTTGGCGTTTTTGAATTAAAAGTTGTATAGGCATATTGAATGCTCGGAAGTTGATTAATTTTGCCTAAAAACCCTTGCAAAGAAGCATCTAATTTTTGGTAATCAATACTTTCTTTGGATTGCAAACGAATATCTAAACCACCTACCGTTCCAAGTCCCGGAATGGCCGGCATTTCAAAAAATTGAAATTCAGCTTCCGGAAATGCCATTGATTTAGCACGCAAACGATTTAAGATTTCTGTTGAAAATTCAGAAGCTTCAGGTCTTTCATCCCATGGTTTTAAAACAATAAACGCCATGGCAACGTTTTCACCCCTACTTGAAAGCAAACTAAATCCCACAACATTTGAAACCCCTTCAACGCTTTTTTCAGACATAATGATTTCATTTGCTTTATCCATCATTTCATGAGTGCGTTTTTTAGAAGCCCCTTCCGGTAATTGCATACTCATCACAATCACCCCTTGGTCTTCGTTTGGAATAAATGATGTTTTGGATGCCGAAAATAAAATATATCCCAAACCGCAAAGCAAAACAAAAATTGTTACAATAACCGGAATTTTTTTTGCTATTACAGAAACAACCAAAGCATAAAAACGAATAATTTTTGAAATTTGTTTATTCACATTTGCAAAAAAACCTTTTTTACGCGGTTGGATTTTTTTAATAAGCAATGAACATAATGCAGGAGAAAGAGTTAAGGCATTTAATAATGAAAATAAAATTGCAGTTGAAATGGTAACAGAGAATTGTTGATAAATTTGACCGACAATACCATCTAAAAATCCGACAGGAACAAAAATAGCCAACAATACCAAACTCATAGCAACCAATGCCCCTGAAATTTCGCCCATTGCTTTCCATGTGGCATCATAAGAGTTCATATTTTCATGTTGCATCAAGTGGACCACACGTTCAACAACAACAATAGCATCATCCACAACCAATCCGATTGCCAAAAGCAAGGCAAAAAGAGTGAACATATTAATACTATACCCCAACGCCAAAATAACGGCAAACGTTCCTAAAATTGAAACCGGAATGGTTAAAGATGGAATAAGTGTTGAATAAAAATCTTGCAAGAAGAAATAACAAACTGCGATAACTAAAATCAATGTGAACAACAAAGTGAAAACAACTTCTTCAACAGAAGCATCAATATATTTTGTTGAATCATACCCAAATTTATATTCTAATCCTTTTGGAAATGATTTTGAAAGTTCTGCTAATGTTTTTTTAACATTTTCCATTGTTGCAAGAGCATTTGCTCCAGAGGATAAAGCCACAGACAGTGTGATAGATGGTTTTCCATTATACAAGCCTGTAATGGCATAATTTTCCTGTCCGATTTCAACTCTTGCAATATCCTTTAGCCGAACTAATCCACCTTGTGATGCTGTTCGGATAATAATTTGCTCAAACTCTTCAGGCGTTTCCATTCTTCCTTTTGTTTGAAGCGTATAAACCATAGGATTTAATGCATCGGTCGGACTGGAGCCAACTTTTCCTAAAGACGGTTGATAGTTTTGCGCGGAAATTGCTTTATAAACATCCTCTGCAGACAATTTTAATGAAGCCATTTTATCAGAATTCATCCAAATTCGCATACTGAGTTTTGATCCATAAACTGTTACACCGCCAACACCGGATACTTTTGATAAAGCTCTTTCAACATTATTATAAATATAGTTGGCGATTTCTTGATCATTTAAAGATCCGTCCGGAGACATAAAAACAATAAATCCCAAAACATTGGAAGATTCCCGTTTAACAGATACCCCTTGCCTTGTCACTTCTTGAGGTAATTTGGGAGTTGCCTGTTGAATTCTGTTTTGAACTTTAACTTGAGCAATATCCGGATCAATACCTGTTTTAAAGGTAACTTTTAAATTATAAACGCCATCTTCAGATGTTGATTTCATATAAAGCATGTCTTCAACACCATTAATCTCATCTTCTAGCGGAATACCAACTGTTTTGGCAATTACATCTGCACTTGCTCCAGGATAATTTGCCCGAACGGAAATTTCAGGTGGCGTTACTTCCGGATATAATGCAATAGGAAGTTTAAATAACGCTACTAAACCAATTAAAACAATAACAATTGAAATAACAAAAGAAAACCGTGGTCTTCTAATAAAAAATCCGGCAAACATTTTATTCCCCTTTATTTTTTCACATCAACGAGGGTGACATTCACCTTCATACCATTTTTAACTTTTTGAAGCCCTTGGACAATCACTTTATCATCAGGATTTAAACCGGATAAAACAACTTGTTTATCCTCATAAACACTTCCTAATTGGATATATTTTTGTTCAACAATTCCCTCGTTTGATACTGTCATTACATAAGTTCCATGAACATCGGCAGCCAAAGCCAGTTGCGGAACCAATAATGAATCACCACCTAACGAATATCTAAAATAAATATCCACATAATTTCCCGGCACCAACGCATTATCAACATTGTCCATATCAAGATAAACAGGAATGGTTGCCGTTTGAGCGTTCACTTCATTACCGGCAAATAATTCTTTTGCATTTACTGTTTTAACTTGACCGCCCGGCAACACAACATCAACAAACATTTCTTCGCTTTTTTTCATTCTTTCCATAAAATTAAAACGTTCTTTGTCCGTAACAGAAAATGCAATACGAATTGGATTAAATTGAACAATACGAGCTAATTTTTGCGAATTCGGGCTTACCAAATTTCCTTTTGTTACAAGAGCTTTTCCGATATATCCGGAAATCGGAGATTTAATTTCCGAATGTTCCACATCTAATTTTGCTCGTTCAACATCAGCTTCTGCTTGCACAAGTTGACTTAATGCCGTATCTAATTTTTTTTCAGCAGCATCACCACTTTCATGCAATTTTTTAATACGTTCATATTCTTTTTGCAATTCCCATCTTCTGGCTTCTGCTGATTTTAAATTGGATAAATATTGTTGTTGTTCGATAACAAAAATTTTATCCCCTTGGTTTACAAAGGATCCATCTTTGAATAAAATTTCTTGCAAATAACCGGAAACTTGCGGGATAATATCCACACTGTTTACAGCTTCAACTTCTGCAATATATTTTTTCCGCGCTTCAACATTTTTTTTAGTTAATTCTTTTACCAAAACATAAGGCGTTTGATTCCCATAGCCCCCTGTTGAATTGGGGACCATCATTCCATGTAAATACCAACCACATGCCATAAATAAAGTAGCATAAAAAACTTTTCTCCAAATTTTGGAATTTTTAATCTTTTTAACTTTCATAGAAAACCCTTTTATTGTAACAAAATATGTTCGGATTTATACAAAAAAAATGAAAAAAAATCAAGCCACAAATCCAACCCGTCACTCTTTTAATGATTTTTATTCTTTCGAAGATAACTGTATAACGGTATGAAAAATTGCACCGGAAGGCAGTTTTGTGCTGACTATACGCAAATCATCTTCCGGATTTAAATTTATTTTTTGAATTAAATTTTTTGCTTTTATTTCCAATATTTGACTTTTATCTCCAACTTCATTCATATATGTCGGATGCCACTTTTTCATCCATCTGCTCACCGTTTGCCCTGTTACACCGATTATAGGGGCAATTTGCCTCATTGACATACCCGACAAATAAAGTGCATGGCTTACCAGCTTAATAAATATAGGTTTTCCCGCAGGAGCCAATTTTGTAAATTGATAATGACAGTGTTTACATTTATATCTTTGCGCTCCAAAAACCATTCCGTTTTTAACCAAATCTAAAGAACCGCATTTTAGACATTTTACTTGTATTTTTTTCATATTTTAAATAATATCATTAAAAAAGTTACATTTCAAGAGATTAATTTTGTTAAATCAGAATCAATCTTGACACTTTATTGTTTTATATTTATAAACAAATCAGTTACTTTTACTTAAATAGGATATAAAAATGTTACGATTTATTTTTTCATTATTTTTGATTTCTTTTTTATCTTGTTCATCTGTTTTTGCTAATACGATACCTTCTATAAATAATTCAACACAAGATGTGAATATTAAAGAAGTTACCGTTGATTTAGATAAAATTGAAAAAGAGATTTCAAAAAATGCTCTCAGTAAAAATGACTCTGTTATTTTAATCAAAAAACTCAATGATTATTACAGCGGGTTACAAACAAAAAAAGAAATCGATGCAAAAAACCTATCTGAATTACAAAAAAAAGTAACTGCTCTGGGAGAGCTGATCGAGGGAGAAAGAGAAACAAGCGAAATTTCAAAACAAAGAGCAACTTTTGGAAAAGAAATTGAAGGTGTCAAAGCTGAAATTTCAAAAACAGATTTAGCTCTGGCAAGAATCGATTCTCTTAACCAAAAAATTGCTGATTTAAGAAAAAAAGGGTTGTTAGGAACTTTAATGGTTAAAGAAGCATCCATTCTTGATTTTAAAGAACTTTCAAACGCGCTTTTTAATTTTGGGGCCTTTTTGTGGCATTTATTAGAATATCCCCTTGAGTGGTATAAAACACAAACACCAGAAGTTCAATCAAACACATTACATCGTTTACTCTCCTTGGTCTTATGGGCAGCCGGCTCTTTGTTTTTTGCCATTATTTTAAACATTTTTGTGCGCAAAAAATTAGGCTATGACTTGCCGATTGAAAAACCAACCTACACCCAAAAAGTTCAGGCTGGCATTTTCATGATCTTGGCAAGAGCCGTTATTCCAGCCGCCATTCCTGTTGCTTTTTTAATTTGGCGAATGCAAAATCCTGATTTCCTTGTCGGTTCTTTTGGGATATTAACAGATATTTTTGCACACTATTTAATTTATCTGTTTTTCCTTACAGGATTATCCAGTGTTTTGTTTACACCTAAAAAAACACAATGGCGATTAATTGAAGTCAGTAATGAAAGAGCTCTTGAAATTTCAAAGTCACTTATTTATTCCATTTATGCCCTTTGCTTTTTTTCATTTTTGCATGTGGCCGCTCAAAAACTTGGCTCTTCCGAAGAAACGATTTATGCCATAAAAATGATTAACAACTTTGTAAAATCCGGCTGCATTATTGTTTTAGCACTCAACTTGCTATATGACAGTAAAAAATTAACAGAAGAGGAATTTAATACTGAAAATGAAGTTCAAGGACTTTCTTTCACATCAAAATTAAGCATTCTTATTTCATTGGCAAGCTTTGTTGTTCTTTGTTATTCAATGTTTGGATATGTCAGACTGGCAGAATATATTTATAACAGGTTTATTGTCAGTGTTATGTTTATTGCTGTCGGATATATTTTTCAAAAATTCATTTTTGTTTTATTCCATCAAATATTGAGCAAAAAATTTTGGGGACAAAACTTAAGAATCACAAAAAACAAAATTAAACGTATAGAACTTTTATTTAATGTTTTAACTATCCCTGTTGTCAGTGGATTCATCATCTTATGTATTTTAGGTGCTTGGGGTGTTTCCATTGATATTATGGTTCAAAATATTAAAAAGATTTTTACAGGATTTGATATCGGCGATATGCATGTATCTCCCTCCTCTATTTTATTAGGGCTTCTCGCATTCTTTATCACTCATTATGCTTTTAAAACAATTAAAAACAGTTTAGCAGAGGGTAAACTTGGAGAAATTTTTGATCTTGATATCGGGGTTAAAACATCTATTGCTGCTTTAATTGGTTTTGTCGGAACCATTTTAGCGCTTATAGTTGGTTTAAGTGTCATGGGCGGAAGTTTAAAAGGGTTAGCCATTGCGGCCGGTGCTTTATCTTTAGGAGCTGGTCTTGGTTTACAAAACGTTGTGAATAACTTTGTATCCGGACTTATTTTATTATTTGAACGACCCTTTAAAATCGGAGATTGGATTTTGGTTGATCAATATGAAGGTATTGTAAAACAAATTAATATGCGATCAACTCAAATTGAAACATTCAACAAAGCAAATGTCATTATTCCGAACGCAACTCTTTTATCCACAAGTTTAATTAATATGACATATAAAAATAAACAAGCACGCGTAGATTTGCTTGTGGGCGTTGATTATGATAGTGATATTGAGCTTGTGAAATCAACATTACTTGATTGTGTTAAAGAAACAAAAAATATTTTACAAGTACCCAATCCTTTTGTTGCCTTTTTAGAACTGGCAGACAATAGTTTAAATTTTAGGTTAAGTTTTTATATTTCTGATGTTGGGAATAAACTTTCTATACAAACAGAAGTTTATACTTTAATAGTTGAAAAATTCAGAGAAAAAAACATCAATATTCCGTATCCGCAACGCGTGTTGCATGTTAAAAACGAAACGGATTTAAAAGAAACAGATATTGTTACTGATTAAATAAAAAGAAAACCTGTTCAGCATTGAATAGGTTTTCTTTTATTCCTTAAAATAATTATTCTCTTGTTGCTAAGAAATCATAAACTTGTTGTATCGCTTTAGATCGATGTGAAATTTTGTTTTTTACTGTTGCATCAATATGACCTAACGTTACATCAAAGCCATCCGGAATAAACATCGGATCATATCCAAACCCATTTGTCCCGGACGGAGCATCAGCCATTTGCCCATGCATATATCCTTTAAAAACATAATATTCTGTTTCACTAAATGCCAAAACCATCACGCTGGTATAATATGCTTTTTTTGATTTATCTTTTAATGCGGTTGCAATATATTTAAACGTTTCATCATACCCCCCATGCATTTGAGCAAAACGAGCAGAATAAACACCGGGGGCGCCCTCTAATCCTTCAATTGATAAACCAGCATCTTCAGCTAAAACCGGTCGACCTAAAAACTTAACACCGGACAAAGCTTTAATAAGTGCATTTTCCTCAAATGTTTTTCCTGTTTCTTCAACATCAGGCAAATTGCATTCATCCCCTCCGATAACTTGAACTCCCAAAGGAGATAAAATAGCCGCCACCTCTTCAATTTTATGAGCATTATGTGTTGCAAAAATAATTGCTTTTCTCATTTATTTTACTCCTAAAACATTTTTTTGTTTTTCAATCAATTCACCAATGCCTTTTTGTGCCAACTTCAAAAGTTCAGTTAATTCCTCAGGTGTAAATGAACCATTTTCAGCCGTTCCTTGAACCTCAATTAATGTTCCCTTATCAGTCATCACAAAATTAGAATCCGTTTCAGCATTCGAATCTTCTAAATAATCTAAATCCAAAACAGGAACGCCTTGAAAAATACCACATGAAACGGCGGCAATAAAATTCGTTATCGGCATGGTTTTAATTTTACCTTGAGCTAATAATTTTTGACATGCCAAATAAAGGGCAACAAATCCCCCTGTTACTGAGGCTGTTCTTGTGCCTCCATCTGCTTGTATAACATCACAATCGATTTTTATGTTGATATTTTCAATCGCTCTCAAATTAATACCAGCTCTTAACGCTCTTCCAATAAGTCGTTGAATTTCTTGAGTTCTTCCTGATTGGCCTTTTTTAGCTTCCCGATCAACTCTTGTGCCGGTTGCTCTTGGAATCATCCCATATTCAGCCGTAACCCATCCTTGTCCGGAATTTTTAAGCCAGGTCGGAACTTTTTCTTCAATAGTTGCCGTGCAAATAACTTGCGTATCTCCGGCCTTAACCAAACAAGAACCTTCAGCATGTTTATTTACATTAATTTCCAATGAAACATTTCTCAGCTCATCTGCTTGTCTTTTTGAGGGTCTTTGCATATCTTTCTCCTTTTGAATTATTTGCCTCGAATTATAATAATTTTTAGCTTTAAAAGCAACCCTTTTTTAAAAAGTGGGCTATTGGCCTCTTGATTTTTTCAGGAAAAACATCTACATATATGCATATTCGTTTTGATAAAAAGACATGGAGTTATAATTAATGAATAAAAAAGACAAAAAAGCACCTGAAAAAGAAGAAAGCATTTTGAAAAATGCTGCCTCGCCTATTTTGGAAAACGAACAAGAAACACCAGCTCAAGAGGCGTCTGTTAGTTCCTTGCAAGAAGAAGTTCAAAAATGGAAAGATTTGGCATTGCGCTCACAAGCTGAAATGGAAAACTTAAGAAAAAGAACTCAAATTGACATTGAAAAAGCGCATAAATACGCCATTGTTTCTTTTGCAAAAGAGTTATTAAATGTTGATGATTGTTTAACCGGTGCTATCAATCATGCAAAATCAGGAATGGAAAAATTAAAAGCCGAAGGGAATGATGATTGTATCGTATTTTTTGAAAACCTTTTAAAAGGCGTTGAAATGACACAAAAACAACTCTCAACCGCCTTTGAACATAACACGATTCAAAAAATGCCGGCATTAGGTCAAATTTTTGATCCGAATTTGCATAAAGTTATTCAAGAAATTGAAGATGAAACAAAAGAACCCGGCACCATTTTGCAAGAGCTTCAAACCGGCTTTACCATTGCAGGAGACCGGGTTTTGCGTGAAGCGATGGTTATTGTTTCAAAATAGTTTTTTTAACCACCGAAAAAGCACACATTTTTTTGTGTGCTTTTTTTTGCTTTTTTATATGAAAAATAAAAGAAAAAACTTGCTAATTCAAAAAAAATTCGTATACTTTTTTTGAAATGTGAAAATTTTATGACGGAGGATCTATGGCAGATATAACAGAAGAACAAAAAAAGAAAGTAGACAGTATTGTTGAAAAGGTCAAAAAAGCTCAAGCCATTTTTGCAACTTTTTCACAAGAACAAGTTGATGAAATATTCAGAGCCGCATCTGTTGCCGCTTGTTCAGCTCGTATTCCACTTGCAAAACAAGCTGTAGAAGAAACAGGCATGGGAATTGTTGAAGACAAAGTGATTAAAAATCATTTTGCTGCTGAATATATTTTCAACTCATACAAAAATGAAAAAACATGTGGTATCATTTGTAAAGATGCTGAACATGGGTTTATGAAAATTGCAGAACCGGTTGGCTTAATTGCCGGTATTGTTCCAACAACAAACCCAACGTCAACGGCTATTTTTAAAGCCCTCATTTCTTTAAAAACAAGAAATGGTATCATCTTTGCTCCACACCCACGTGCCAAAGGATGCACCAACGAAGCTGCCCGCATTGTTTTAGACGCTGCCGTCAAAGCTGGAGCACCGGAAGGCATTATCGGTTGGCTTGATGAAATCACTCCTGCAATCACAGGTTACTTAATGGGGCATAAAGATATTTCTCTTATCTTAGCAACAGGCGGTCCGGGAATGGTGAAAGCGGCTTATAGCTCCGGAACACCGGCTATCGGTGTTGGCGCCGGGAATACGCCGGTTATCATTGATGAAACAGCTGAACTTAAAATGGCTGTCAGCTCTGTGATTATGAGTAAAACATTTGATAATGGTATGATTTGCGCTTCAGAACAAGCAATTGTTGCTCTTGAAAGTGTTTATGAAGATATCAAAGCAGAATTTATTAAACGCGGATGTGTTTTTGTATCCGAAAAAGACCGCAAAAAATTAAGAGACATCATTTTTGTTGACGGCAAACTCAATTCCGGTATTGTTGGACAACCGGCATACAAAATCGCCGAAATGGCCGGCATCAAAGTTCCTGTTTCAACAAAAATTTTAATTGCGGAATCAGATAAAATTGAAGATTCAAATCCATTTGCCCATGAAAAACTTTCTCCGGTTTTGGGATTCTTTAAAGCAAAAACATTTGAAGAAGCCGTTGAAAAAGCTCAAAAACTTATTGTTTTAGGTGGTGCGGGACATACTTCTGTTTTATATACATCTGAAAAGAATAAAGACAGAATTGATTTATTCTCAAAAACATTAACAACAGCCAGAACACTCATCAATATGCCGGCATCACAAGGTGCTATCGGTGACCTTTATAACTTTAGATTGGCACCGTCATTGACATTGGGTTGTGGTTCATGGGGCGGAAATGCCGTCAGCGAAAATATAGGAGTTAAACACTTAATGAACGTAAAATCAGTTGCCGAACGTCGCGAAAATATGTTGTGGTTTAAAACACCGGAAAAAATTTATTTCAAACGCGGATGTCTTGATTTTGCATTGGCTGAATTGCAAGGTCACAAAAAAGCCTTTATCGTTACAGACAGCACAATGACAAAAATCGGTGTAACAGAACGAATTGCCGGTGTATTAGAAAAAAATGGTATGTCATACCAAGTTTTTGACCAAGTTAAACCGGATCCAGACTTATCCACAATTGACATTATTTTAGAACAAGTTCGCCGTTTTGAACCGGATGTTTTTGTTGCCGTCGGTGGTGGTTCTCCAATGGATGCAACAAAAATTGTTTGGCTCATGTATGAACATCCGGAACTTAAATTCTCCGATATCGCCATGCGCTTTATGGATATTCGCAAAAAGATTGTTGAATTCCCGAAAATGGGTCAAAAATCAAAAATGGTTGCAATTCCGACAACATCCGGAACCGGTTCTGAAGTAACACCGTTCACGGTTATCACAGATGATAAAACAAACCAAAAATATCCGATTACAGACTATGAAATCTTGCCGAATATGGCCATTGTTGATCCGGATTTAGCCATGAGTATGCCAAAAGGATTAACAGCATTTTCCGGTATTGACGTTTTGACACACGCTTTGGAAGCTTATACTTCTATTTTTGCAAACAACTTGTCAGATGGTCAAGCTTTAGAAGCTGCTCGTTTGGTCTTCAAATATTTGGCTCGTTCATACCATAACGGTGCTGAAGACCCAAAAGCCAGAGAAAAAATGCACTATGCCGCAACACTTGCCGGTCAAGCATTTGCAAACTCTTTCTTAGGGTTATGCCACTCAATGGCTCACAAATTGGGCGGTGAATTCCACGTCCCGCACGGATTGGCAAATGCTCTCTTGTTGCCGTATGTTGTGAAATATAATGCAACAGATGCACCAACAAAACAAGGCACATTCCCGCAATATAAATATCCGTTTGTGAAATCTCGTTATGCCAGATTTGCTGACATTTTGGGATTAACGGAAGGGGTAAAAGCCGGCGATGATGATGCAAAAGTCAAACGTTTGGTTGAAGCCATTCAAGCATTGAAAGCCGAAATCAATATTCCAATGTCTATCAAAGAAGCCAATGTTGAAGAAAAACCATTCTTGGCTTGCCTTGACACATTGTCTGAAAAAGCTTTTGACGATCAATGCACAAGCTGTAATGCTCGTTATCCACTCATTTCTGAAATCAAAGATTTGTATTTGGATGCTTATTACGGTAAAAAACTTTACTAAGTTTTTGAAAATATGAAAAAGCGAGTCGATTGACTCGCTTTTTTTATTACAAAAAAATAGCTCTAAAAAAGAATATCCAATCCTCTCTTTTGAATAAATAATAACTTAGTGGCGAAAAAATTTTAAAAAAACGGTCATTTTAAGTGGCTAAAATCAAGACTAGCTCTCTAACTGTGGAAAATGAATTATAAAAAAGAAAGTTGTTCGATTCAAACAAATGGGATAAATGCGGGATATAAACAGATAGTAAAATATTATTTTCTCGATTTCATGTGATGCGAAAAAACTTTTTAAAAACGGTCATTTTAAGGAACTAAAATAAAAACTAGCCCCCCATTAAAAGCTTTCTTTTGTTTATTTTAGCGGATTCAAAGCTTTTAATAGGAAGCTAGAATGTTCTTTTAGCTACTTAAAATTTGACCTCTTAAGTTCGTTAGATAAAAAGAATTTAAACCGATAAAATACTAAGATAGGAATGGCGACGTGTATGGAGTTGGAGCCTTGCGGAAGGGATACACGAGCCATTCC
>JAFXIF010000066.1 GCA_017533325.1 Alphaproteobacteria bacterium | reverse complement strand
AGCCGCGACGCACTATCGTGCTGTATTTGGAGCTTTTCCTGGAACCGAAGTTCCAGAAAGTACCCATACAGACCGCTAGGTCGTCGCCGGACGTCCGGCGCGCCGTCGCAGCGCCCGCCCCAAAGGGGCGATACGGCGCGTGAGACAGTTTGGTCCCTATCTGCCGTGGGTGTAGGATACTTGAAAGGAGTTGCCCTTAGTACGAGAGGACCGGGGTGAACGAGCCACTAGTGTACCAGTTGTTCCGCCAGGAGCACCGCTGGGTAGCTACGCTCGGACGAGATAACCGCTGAAGGCATCTAAGCGGGAAGCTTCCCTTAAAACTAGGTATCCCAATTAAGGTGGTGGTAGACAACCACTTCGATAGGTCAGGGGTGAAAGCGTGGCGACACGTTGAGCTGACTGATACTAATTACCTGATTGACTTGTTCAACTATAGATTTTATCTATACGCTATGCGTATGTATGATCTTATCAGTTGTCCTTTTTTCTTCAAGACCTGATGAGTGTATGAATGGTTCGGTGGCTATTGCGTAAAGGTACCACCCGATCCCATTCCGAACTCGGCCGTGAAACTTTACTGCGCCAATGGTACTTCAGCTTAAGCTGCGGAAGAGTAGGTCACTGCCGAACCTTTTATACACTCGTCTCCCTTACACTTCTTATTTTACCCTTTCTCCTCCTTTACCCTCCTTGCCCTCGACTTCTTGTCGAGGGTTCCTTTTTTTGGGGTTTTTTGATGAACTTTGTTGTTCATGCGTATCTTTGACCTGGTTAAAAGAAATTGCTTTTATTTGCGTGTTTAAATGCTTTTTTGTGGGTATGAGTGTCATGTCTCTATTGGATGACGTCTTTGTTTTATATGGGTTCGTTTCCTGTATAAAATAAATGAATTAAAATAGAGTGTGGACTACATTGATTTAGTCTTTTGACTAAGTGTTATTTGCATTTGGATATACCACTATCTAAATACATATTTGTATTAACTTAAACAAAGGTTTTTTATGATAAAAGAAAATAAAAATTTTAGACTTGAACAAGAGGCATTTTCAGTAAGATGCTGTTATGAAAAAGAGCTTCATTCTAATAAGAATGGCTTGTCAACTTTAGGATTTATGGTTGTACTAGCTGTTCTAGCATTAGCCTCTCAAGAAAAACACCTCCAACCAGTTACAAAAGGAACTGAAATGGGGCAAAAAGCACCTGTTACTGTTTGTTCACAAAAGGTGGATGCTTTGTGTTTAAAGGAAAATGAAAAATTTGTGCATTCAAGATAAAAAAGAAATTTAATTATGCAAAAAAAAGTATGTGAAGATTATGAACCAATTTCAAATATAGGTGTTTGTTCTGCCTTGTTAATCGTGTTAGGTACAGCTGCGTATATGGGTGTTTTTTCTTCTTCAAAAGAAGTGGAAATAAAACCTGTTGAAGCGGTACCTAGGATTATTCAAAAATCTAATCAAATGCCTCTTCTAATCAATCAGCAAAAAGCTGATCAAAAAGAAAGAGCAAATTAATTGGTATTCTTTATTACTTTAAAATAAAAAAAGAGTTGAGATAGATAATAATCTCAGCTCTTTTTTTTATTCCATTTTTACAAGGATTGAATGATTTATCTTGTTTTTCGTTGAAAATAAGTTTACTATATTTTTATAGAAAATAAAGGAGTTTTTTTATGTATGATGCAAAAGCTGAATTTATAAGTTGTTTGAAAACGGGTGTATTGGGTTTTTTATTGTCTGCAGGTTTTATATCAGGTGTTTATCATCTGAATAAAGAGGTTGAAAAAGAGTCAAAACCTGTGCCAAAAAAAGTTTTAAAAGCTTCTCAAAAAGAAACAGTTAAATCGATTGACCATCAAAGAGCAGAATAGTTGTTTTTTTATTAGGAGGGATAATATGAATAAGCAAGCACCAACAAAGCAAATTGATGATTATGAACCAATTTCCGGTGGAGCTGTTTGTATTGCAGTTGCATCAACATTGGGGATAAGTTTGTTGTTGGGAGCCTTTTCATCATCAACAACAAAAGAGGTTTTATCCGCTCCAGCAATGCCCAAAAAAATCATCACTCAAGATAAAATTAAACTTCCTATAAATAGCGGTGAGAGGACCCGCAATTAAGTATATTTTAATTTTGTTTAAATCCTTGATAATTCTTTGAAAATGTGTCATACTCATGCAACTTCTGTTGCTAACAAAAGAAAATAAGATGCTTAAAAAAAGAAAGGATATTTTTGATGAACTGTGATTGTGATTTTGATTCTAATTCCGGTTGTTTTTCAGGTTTATTTTTTGCAGCTCTTGCAATTGCGCCAATGGTTGGTGGTTTATATTATGTAGCGAGTAAATATGAAAAATCAGAACAAACAGCGGGTGAAGTTTTACATATAGAAAAAGCATCTCAACCAAGAAAAATTACAACTCAATCGTATAGCCATCATTGTGGACAAAGTATTTTACCTGAAAAACAACGTTCAAACTGAAAAGTCTAGATGATTTAGAAAATTATTTTAAATTTTATATGTTTTGAATATATATTTAAATAACTTGACAAAATAATAATTTTATGATAAACTTGGCTAAGTTTGTCATTGAATAGTAGTATCATTATTTGAAATCGGATTATTTTTTTTCAGATAATAAAAATTTTAAGGAGGATTAAATGTTTGAAGATGTTGCTAATGTTAAGTTATCAACTTATATCAAAGAGTTAGGATTGGTTTCATGTGGAGCTTTAATTTTATGTGGCTCATTGGTTGCTTATGATTTGAAAATTTCAAAAGATGAAAAAGCTACTTCTTCTGAAAATATACAAGCCAAAAAAGTTGGAACTCATGCTGCATGCGCTAAATGTGGTGCTCGAATTTTTGGTGTAGAAAATCAACGATAAATTTATCTGATTGATATTTATATGTTCTTTTGCATATATATAAATATCTTAAAATAACTTGACAAAATAATAAAAATATGATAAAATTCAAGCCCTTTTGCTTTTGTGAAAGGGTTTTTAATATAATAAAAGATAGGAATAAAATGAAAAAAGAGTTAATAGACGCTATTTGGGATTTGAATACAGAAAAAGTTTCTTTGATATTGAATAAAGAAACGAAAAAAGAATCTAATTTTGAAAATATGGAAAATCCCTTGTTGTTGGCTGCTCAGTTAGGAGCAACGGATATCGTTCGTTTATTGCTCGATCATGGATTTGATGTAAATCAACAAGAAGATACCGGATCAACGGCTTTAATTTGGGCCTCATTGGGTGGTCGTGAAGAAACAGTTGACCTGTTAATTCAAAAGGGTGCTGATGTAAATAAAAAAGATCATTCGGGAATGACACCGTTGCTAATTGCTGCTTTGCGCGGAAAAGAAAAAATTGTTTCGAAATTAATTGAGGCCGGTGCTGAAGTTGATGTGAAAGATAATCAACAAATGACTCCTTTGATGTGGGCAGCCTTTATTAAAAGACGTGACATATCCATTCAATTGATTAAAGCCGGAGCTGATGTATCTTTTATCAATCAAAATGGTAACTCTGCATTGTTAAGAGCGGTTTCTCAAGAGTTGATTGCAATGTCTCAAGAGATGCTTGCAAGCAATTCTGATGAAGAAATAGTTGGAAAATCGGGAATGAGTGTTGCCCAATTGATTCAAAAAAGAACAAGGATTGGGGCGGAAAAAATTTGTTCGGCAATAAAACTTTCTCGTTTGAGAGAAAAGACGCGTCAAATCGGTGAAGAATAACAAGTATTTGTAAGGATTTTATGATAGAAAATAATAAACAAAAGTTAGAAAAAGAAGCGTTTGAATTGCGTAGACGTTATGAAAAGAATTTGCATTCAAATGGAAGTGGTTTAAACGGATTAATTGTTATGGCGATTTTGTCTGTTTTTGCATTGATGGGATGTGGTGAAAGGTCAAAAAATTCTGGCGATTTTAAAAGAACGCAAATGAATCAGTTTGGCTTAAAAAGAAATACGCCACAAAGAGTAATGATTGAATCTCTTGATGAGCTTGATAAAAAAGTTAAGAAGGTTTCAAGCAAAAGCGTTGATTCAATTTTGTTGAAGTCCGTAAGAACAGAAAATGTTAGATAAATTTTTAAAAGGATAAATAAATGGTAAAAAAATATCAAACAAAAAAATACGAGGATTATGAACCAATTTCAAATTTAGGTGTTTGTTCGGCAATATTGCTTGTTTTGGCAAGTGGCTTTTATTTGGGTGCTTTTAGTTCTAAACCTGCTGATAATAGTAATATAGCAAAAGATAATCCTGTTTTTCAAAAAGTTTCTTCTCAATCAATAAATATGCGAAAAGAAAATTCTGGTTTTAGAGAAAAATCAGAATAGATATATGTTTAATATATTATTTTTCAATAAGTTAAAATAATTTTACAAAACAATATCTAAATAAGTTGACAAAATAAAAAACTTATGGTATTATATAGACCATACTAAGGGATATATCTCTTAACAAAAGGAAGGTAATATGAAAAAACGTTTATTTTATTTGTTTTTTATTTGTGTGTTTTGTGGAATTTGTTCTTATAAAGCATTTTTTTCTGAAGCGACAAAATCAAGTGAAATTGTTCAAGAACTTAAATTTGAAAAAGATAATTGTAACGGGAAAATTATCGGATATATTTCAGGTCCTTATCAACACATTTATAAACAAAGAAAACCTGTTAACTGCAATATAAACGTAATGTAAGTTAATCATATAAAAAGACCACTGAAAAATTCAGTGGTCTTTTGTTTTTGTTAGAAAAATTATTTTTCCAAAATGGCAACGCCTGGGAGGGATTTTCCTTCCATCCATTCAAGGAATGCGCCACCTGCAGCTGAAACATAAGTTAAATCAGGTTCTGCGCCTGCTTTTTTAAGAGCTGAAACAGTATCTCCACCGCCGGCAACAGATGTTAATTTGCCTTCTTTTGTAAGTTTTGCAACTTCAATGGCAATTTCATTTGTCCCTTTATCAAACGGTTTTAATTCAAAAGCGCCGACAGGACCATTCCAAATAAGAGTTTTGCATTGTTTTACGACATCAACAAATGCTTGAACGGATTTTTCGCCGATATCCAGTAAAACTTTTCCGGCTGGAACTTCGGCAGCATCAGACGTGTGCGGTTCTTGTCCTTCTCCGAATTTATCAGCCCAAACAAGGTCAACCGGAAGAACGATTTTGCAGGACCCTGCATTATCCATAATTTCTTTGGCGGTTGAAATCATTCCTGTTTCAACAAGAGAGCCTTCGCCCATTGGAATTCCTTTGGCAGCCAAGAATGTGTGAGCCATACCACCGCCAATGCAAAGATAATCAACTTTTTTAACCAAGTTGCCAAGCAAGTCTAATTTTGTTGAAACTTTTGATCCGCCAACAATGGCAACAGCCGGGCGTTCCGGATTGCCAAGGGCTTTATCAAGGGCTTCAAGTTCTTCTTGCATTAAACGACCGGCAGCTCTGGGTAATAAATGAGCCATTCCTTCAGTTGAAGCATGAGCGCGGTGAGCGGTTGAAAAAGCGTCATCTACATAAATATCAATTGCGCTTGCCAATTGTTCGGAAAATTCTTTATCATTTTTTTCTTCGCCGGCATAATAACGCAAATTTTCAAGAAGAATAACATCTCCTTCTTTCATATTGCGAATGGCGGTGTCTCTTTCATTTCCGATACAATCATTGATAAACGTTACTTTTAAACCACTTGCTTTTTCAAGCGCCGGAGCTAAAAATGCCATTGAAAAATCAGGATTTTTTTCTCCTTTCGGGCGACCGAAGTGTGAAGCAACAACAACTTTTGCCCCTTTGCTTGTTAATTCTTTAAGAGTTGGGACAAAGCGGTCGATTCTTGTTGTGTCTGTGATAACACCATCTTTTGCCGGAACGTTTAAGTCTGCGCGAACGAAAACAGTTTTTCCGTTAAAGTCAAAATCATTTAATGTATTATAAGTCATTTGATTTCCTTTATTTATTAAATAAAAAAGAGGGATTTGTAAAAAATTACAAGTCCCTCCTTTTAAGGTATTCCTTTTTAAAGGAGGCCTTTGCCTCTTTTAAAAATTATTTAATTAAGCTGCCCATGTATGCGGCTGTATCGAGCATACGGTTTGAGAAGCCCCATTCGTTGTCATACCAGCTCATAACACGCAATTGTGTGCCACCCATAACTTTTGTGCCGTTTGCATCAAAAGTGGATGAATGTGGATTGTGTGTAAAGTCAATAGAAACAAGTGGTTGTTCGTTGTAACCTAAAATGCCTTTTAATTCTGTTTCAGAATATTTTTTCATAACAGCATTGACTTCTTCTTTTGTGACAGCTTTTTTCAAGATGAGGTTGGCGTCAACAATTGAAACATCCGGAGTCGGAACACGGATAGAAACACCATCCAATTTACCGGCTAATTGCGGTAAAACCAATCCAACGGCTTTTGCAGCGCCTGTTGATGTTGGAATCATGCTCATGGCAGCAGCACGTGAACGATATAAATCTTTATGAACTTGGTCTAAGATTTTTTGATCGTTTGTGTATGAGTGAATTGTTGTCATGAAACCTTGTTCAATGCCGAATTCTTTATCTAAAACATAAGCGACCGGAGCCAAGCAGTTTGTGGTGCAAGAAGCATTTGAAACAACCAAATCATCCGCTGTTAATGTGTTTTGGTTAACACCGTAAACAATTGTTTTATCAGCACCTTGTGACGGAGCAGAAACGAGAACGCGTTTTGCACCGGCATTGATGTGAACCATAGCTTTTTCTTTTGCTGTGAAGATACCGGTACATTCCATAACGATGTCGATATCCATTTCTTTCCAAGGTAATTGAGTCGGGTCACGTTGAGCGATAACTTTTGTTTTATAATCGCCGGCAATAATGTAATCACCTTCAGCACGAACATCAAAAGAAGTTGCACGGTGAACAGAGTCATATTTTAAAAGATATGCATTGGCATTTGCATCTCCCAAATCGTTGATGGCAACGATATCAATATCTGTTCTGCCTGATTCTAAGAATGCGCGATAGACCAAGCGTCCGATACGGCCGAAACCGTTAATAGCAACACGAACTGTCATATATTATTCTCCTTTAATTAAAGTTTATTTTTAGTTGCTTAGATTTTGTTCAAATCTGGGTAACATTTAGGCACAATTTAAGTAAAAAATCAAGAATATTTTAAGCCGTATTATTTTTATTGCCAAAAAAATGCATTTATAGTATAATAGAAGAGATGGTTTTCTATGAGTTTAGGGGGCAAATCATGATTGAAGAAAAAGAAGAACGTTCAGAAATTTTAGAACAAGCCGCTGATGAAGGCGGATATAAACCGATACGTCCCTTGCCTTTGCCGATCAGGAAAAAGAAGAAAAAAAAGAAAAAACCGTTTCCGACAGATCCGGATGATCCTGAAACAGATGATGATTTCGATGAAGAAGAGGATGATGACGACGATGATGATACGGAAACAGATTCGGATACGGAACCGGATGCTGAAGATGAAAATGAGTTAAAGCAAGAAGAGCAAAAACCTCAATCATTTTTTAAAAATCCCTTTTTCCTTTTTAAGCGTCATGAAAATATGGCTTTAAAAAAAGGGCCCAATCCTGAAAAACAACAACGAAGCCCCATTCAAAAATTTTTTGATGTGTTGCTTTATGGGGTTGAAGGTGCGCGCATTAAAAATGGAGAATTGCCGAAACAAAATATTGCCGATGAGCTTTTATTGGGGTTAGGTTTTAAAGCTTATTTAAAAGATGTTTTATTGGGAAGACAAGCTGCTAAATATTGGAAACAAAAAATAAGCGGTAAAGAAAATTCTTCATTACTTAAAACCGGATTAAAAAGGTTAAAAAGGCAAGCCGCTATTGATCCTGAAATTAAATTTATGGTGAAAGGAGCTCAGAAAGATTTAGATTTACAATCTTTGGCGTTGAAGAAACAAGCAGATATTGAAATCCGACAACAAATGAAAAATCAACTGTCGCCACAACAAAAACAGGTAAATATGCAAGAAGTGGAATCTAAAAGAGTATCGATTGAAAAACAAGTTTCACCTGATAAATCTCCAGATAAACCGAAAAATTTAACCGAACAAGATATGCGGCAAATTTTATTAAAAACGGAACAAGAAGAAAAACGTATATTAAATTCGGAAAAACAAAGTGCTTTGCAACAAAAAAGCGTTGAGGAAAAATTGGCTCTTATGGAAAAAAGAGTTCAAGAAAATAAAACATTGCAACAAGCGCAAACGCATAAAAACCTTGAAACTCAAGCAGTTAAAAATATGGTTGAACAAAACGATAAAGCACAAATGTTAATGCAAAAAGATGAAATGCAAATGCAACGAGCTCAACAAAGTGCAGACTCTGCAGCTCTTCAAAGTGCTGCGCGTTTAGCGATGGTTCAAATGGGAGCTCTTGTTCGTTCCGGTGTCGAAAAGTCAGTTGATAGGCAAGGGGTTATGGATGTTGTTCAACGAGGGATGAACCCGATTGATCGGCAAATTGCTGCTATAGGAAGAATGGGTGTGGAAAACACGCAACCTACTCCGGTATCTAATATTCCCATTCCTGTTTCAGCTAAAGAGGTGACGCCGCCGGCGCCAGTGCAATCGGGTCCTCAGGAACGCCCAGCCACAGGCCAACCCACGAGACCAAGTCCAGATGATGCTCGTCAAGCAGGTGGGGCCGCTCGTGTGATTGCTGAAAGAGGTAATCCGGTGTTGCCCGAGCCGAGTGGACAACAAAATTTACCGGAAAAGGTTGAAACGCATACTCATTGATAGATGGGCCATTTCCCATGCACGATGGAATCCAATGATCCTAATGATGATTTTGTTAAAGAATTGTAAATCCAATAGTTTACCATAATTCTTTCAACAAATCCTCTTGTTTCTTTGGCCGGAATGCTTTCGATGAAAAGCAAGGGGTCATCTTGGTAATTCATTTTGTTTTTCCATTTAATCAGATTGCCGGGACCGGCATTATATGCAACTGCTGTAAATATTAAATTTCCCTCAATGGCTGGTAGTCCCATTAAATAGCTTAAATAATTTTGCCCAAGTGTTAAATTATAAGATTCATTTTCCATTTTATGCGGTTGGAATTTCATTTGGCTCATTTTAGCAATAACTTTTCCGGTTTGAGGCATAATTTGCATTAGGCCTCTTGCACCAACCGAACTGCGAGCGCGTTTATTGAAACAAGATTCTTGTCTGACAAAAGCAAAAACAAGCTCTTTTTTGATTTTCCAATCATTTAATGGTTTCCAAGAAGGGAGAGGATATCTTTCTTTTGTGTCCATTGAAACACCGGCTAATTGAGATAAATCTTTATAAAAGTTTTTTTGACGAGCAAGATGAATTAAGGCTTGTTTTTTTTCATCATTTAATGAAAGGTAAAGAGCGGTTAATTCTTTATCTGCAAAATGTTTTTGACCAATTTGTTTTAGGGCGTAAAATCTGTTAAGAGCAGGGTGTGAAAATTTTACTTTTGAAGAGGGGTGTATTAAAGTTTCTTCATCTAAAATGTTTTCAAGATTATTCCCAATCATATAAAGAGCCAATAATCCATAAAACGTTCTGGGTTGTTCGGAGGCTAATTCTAAAAAATCTCCGACTTTTTCAAAATCGCCTTCTTTTAAATAAGAGCGGGCAGCCCAAAATGACGCACTTGATTTCAATAAAGGATATCCTTCGTCATGCAAGGCTGCTGTTTCAAAAAAACGGGAGGCATCTGAAAAATTTTTTTCGCGCCAAGAGGAAAGGCCGGCAGTCCAGTGGGCTAATGGCAATTTGTTGCCGGAGCTAAATATGGCTTTTTTGGACAGTTCAAGGGCTTTTTCGTCATTTCCTTTCAAAAAGAAAGAAAAGGCAATGGCTGTGCGAACAATATCTGTATCCAGTTGATTAAAAAGTTTTTGTGTAGAGGGATTATTCAATAATTCAAGCGCCGTTGTTAACTTATTTTTTTCAATGAGATTTTTAAGATTGTTAGAAATCTTTTTAGCTTTTTCTTTTTTATCTTTAGAAAGGTAGTTGAAATTTTGCCTGGCAATTAAATTAATCGGTTCATCTCTTTTAATGAAACTGCAAGCATTGGCGCTGCTGCCATAAACGGGATCTTTGGGCGCATTTGTTTTTATTTTGAAATTTTTTTTCTTTCCGAGCGCATAAACATCTGAAGAAATGGGAAGATGACGATATTTTTTTAAAAAATTATTTATTTCTAAAGAGGATGTTTTATATCTGGCGGAGAAATATTTATCAAATAAGATATATCCGGATAGTAATTTATTTGAAAGCGTATTTTCAAGATTTTTGGCTTTTTGATATTGCCCTCGTTTATGAGCTTCAAATATTTGTTTATAAATTTTTACGTCTTTTTGCGATAAAACAGTCGCAAAAGAAACAGGAGCGCTTAAATAAGCCCACGAAAAAAGAGTGAGAAAAATAAGGCTCCTGATTTTCATTTATTTAATAACATATCTGATCATGGATTTACATTCAGAATCGGAAATTCCTTCGGCTTTGCAAATTTCAGCTTTAACGGGAACCGTTTTTAATAAATCCTGACACATTTGTCCCAATAAGGCAATGGAGCCGGTTACTGTGTCATTTGAAGAGACATTTGTAAACGCATAAGGAACTTCGGCGCTGCCATAGCTGATTAAGAGTTTTAATTGAGATAACGTATAGTCGGTTTTATTTTCAAGCGTTAATTGTCCGGTGCAAAATTGAGAATTTGAACCTGTCGGAGGAGTAATAATGCGCACATCATGAGGGTGAATCTCAAAAATTTGTTCTTTCTTTTTTTTCTTTTCGTCTGTTTCTTCAGATTCTTTTTTAGGGGTAGGTCTAACAGCAGGCTCTTTTAAATTTGCTTCTTTTACTTCTTTAAATTCATCTTCCGGATTTTTGTTTAATTTAAGAGCATCTTCCTCATTAAATAATTCAAAAGAATCGGGCTGTTCGGATGTTATAACCGGTTCTTCCTTTTTTTTTAGTTCCGGAAAAAGTCCGCCGGTTGCTTCGGCTTGAACTGAAATAAAATAGGAAAATAATATCGCTGTGCATAAAAAGTATTTGCGCATTTTTAACCTCTCTTTACTTTTGTTTAAATTTAAGCTAAACTACCCTAAAATTATTTTTATTTTAAAGGAAAATATTTTAAATGGCAACATTTTTTTTCTGTGGAATCGGTGGTATTGGTATGAGTGCAATCGCCCTCTACCTCCAAAAAAAAGGTGAACGGGTTTTAGGATCAGATCGCTCGTTTGATAAAGAGCAAAATCTTGAAATGAAAAACAGGCTTTTAAAAGAAGGAATTAAGCTTTTTCCCCAAGATGGCTCCGGTGTGACGAAAGAAATTGATTTTTTGATTGTCTCTTCTGCTGTAGAAGAAAGTATTTTAGATGTGAAAAAGGCTCTTGAACTTTCTATCCCCATCAAAAAGCGAGCTGATTTATTGGCTGATATTTTTCATACATTTAACAAAAGGATAGCTATTGCCGGCACAAGTGGTAAAACAAGTGTAACGGCAATGACGGCGCATATTTTATATCATCTGGAAAAGCACCCTGTAATGATTAACGGGGGAATTATGTTGAATTCATATCATCATGAAGAACCGTCCAATTTAATTTTTGATACGGGTGATACCATTGTTATTGAAGCGGATGAATCAGATGGCTCGATTGAATTATATAATCCATTTATCAGCGTGTTGAATAATATCTCGTTGGATCATAAACCGTTAGAGGAAATTAAACCTCTGTTTGAAAAATTTTTAGCAAGAGCGTCTTTAGGCTGTGTAATTAATCTTGATTGTGAACATACGAAAACAATTTCTTTGCCAAATAAAAAAATTGTTTCATTTTCGGTTGAGAAAGATAAATCTGCAACGTTATTTGCCCATGATGTTTCGCAATCACCACAAGGAATTTCTTTTGTATTAAATAATAAAAAATATTCTTTGCCGTTTATCGGAATTCATAATCTTTCAAATGCATTAACTGCTGTTTGTGCTTGTTTGTTGATGGATATAGAGGTTGATGAGGCTTTATCAGCGTTGGCAACTTTTAAAGGGACACATCGAAGGCTTGAAAAACTTGGTTCTGTTCAAGGTATAACGGTTATTGATGATTATGCTCACAATGAAGAAAAAATTAAAGCAACTCTTTTGGCTTTAAAAGAGCTTTTAGCCCCTGATGAACATTTGTTTGTTGTTTTTCAACCGCATGGCTTTGCTCCGCTTAAGTTAATGAAAGAGGGGTTAATTCAGATGTTGACTCAAGAACTAAATGAACAGGTAAGTTTTTTAATGTTGCCTGTTTATTATGCGGGGGGAACTGTTGATAAGTCAATTTCTTCATTTGAAGTTGTTGAACCCTTATTTATGAGCGGAAAAAAAGCTGTTTGTTTTGAGTCAAGAGATTTGCTTGAAAAACATATTTTAGACCGTGTAAAACCTAAAGATACGATTGTTGTAATGGGGGCTAGAGATTCGTCTTTAAGTGATTTTGCAGGTAAAATTTTAAATGATTTAAAAGAGGCTGTTAAAGGAGTTTAAATGAAAGTTGTTACTATTGTTGCGCCGGCATCACCAGCCCCGCTTTCTCAAAAAGAATCAATAGAGTCTTTTTTTCAAAAAGAAGGATTTGAGGATCGTTTTATGCCTCATGTTTTTGATCAAGAGCGTTATTTGGCGGGGGATGATCAATCTCGTGCTCAAGATTTAAATAAGGCGTTGACGGATAAAGAAACAGATATTGTTGTGGCTTTAAGAGGGGGATATGGTTCTCCCAGAATTTTGGATATGCTGGATTATCAAGCTATTAAAAAATCCAATAAGAAGTTATTTGGATTTAGCGATATTACCGCTCTTCAGTTGGCGTTATATAAAAAAAGCGGATTGATTTCTTATTCGGGATTTAATGCTGATTGCGCGGTTAAAGGAGTTGATCCTTTGTTAAAAGAAACGTTTTTAAAAGCAGTTAATGACGAGCCCTTAAGTGTTGAAAATTTAGTAACCGTTCAAAAAGGCGTTGCGAAAGGAAAAGTTTTGGGAGGAACGCTTACCATGCTTGTTTCATTAATGGGAACAAACTATATGCCCTCTTTAAAAGGGGCCTTGCTTGTTGTTGAAGAAGTGCATGAATCTCCTTATAGAATAGATAGAATGCTCAATCAATTGCGTTTAGGCGGACATTTGGATAAGTTAGCAGGAGTTATTTTATCCGAATGTGCAGATTGCACCGCAAAGGATTCTGAAGATGGCACCTTAAAAGAAGTTTTTGATAGCTTTTTTTCTCATCTGGGGATTCCGGTAGTGAGCGCTTTCCCTTACGGTCATATTCCAAAAAGAATTGTTTTCCCCATTGGTAAAAAAGCCGTTTTAAATGCAACTGAAGGCAAGTTAATTTTTGAAAAATAAATAAAAGGATTAAAAATGGATACAGAACTTTTAGCCCCGGCAGGAGATAAAGAGGCAGCCTATAGTGCTTTTTATTTTGGCGCCGATGCTGTTTATTTGGGATTAAAATCTTTTTCGGCTCGTGCTGAAGCGGTTAATTTCAGTGAATCGGATTTGGATGAAATAACGGCGTTTGCTCATTCTAAAGGAAAAAAAGTTTATGTTGCCATTAATACCTTAATGCAAGAAAGTGAATTGCCTGAACTGTTAAAAATGCTTTCATTATGTGAAAAGTATCAAGTTGATGCCATTATTGTTCAGGATTTGGGTGTGGCAAGAATTGTGAAAAAATGTTTTCCTTCATTAGTTTTGCATGCCAGTACACAAATGGCTGTTCATAATTTGGCAGGGGCGTTGGCACTTAAAAAACAAGGATTTGAACGCGTTGTTTTGGCGCGTGAACTTTCTTTAAAGGAAATTATTGAAATTAAAGAAAAATCCGGTGTTGAAATTGAAGTTTTTATCCACGGGGCTTTATGCTATTCTTATAGTGGTCTTTGTTTATTTTCCTCATTAACCACCTCAAGAAGTGCAAACAGAGGAAAATGCGTTTATTCATGTCGCTCGCTTTTTGAAAGAAACGGGAAAAAATCTCATTTATTTTCAATGAAAGATTTGGCATTGGAAAAGGAGGTTTTGAAACTAAAAGGTCTTTCTCTTAAAATTGAGGGAAGAAAGAAAACGCCGCTTTATGTCGGAGCTGTCACAGATTACTATCGCCGGATTTTGGATACGGGGAAAACAGATATTTCTCTTTCTGATAATTTAAAACAAATTTTTGCAAGACCTTGGACAAAATTGCATTTTAATGGCAAGAATAAAGAGGTTATTGATGAAGAATTTGTTGGGCATCGCGGGTTGTTTATCGGAAATGTTGAGATTGTTTCCGGCGGAATTTTAACATTTAAAACTTCATCACCGATTGAGAGATATGACGGAATTCAAATTGATGTTGAAACAGTTGAAAGACCATTTGGTTTTTCAGCTGAAGAATTATATGTAAACAAAAAAAGAGTTTTTGAGGTTAAAAAAGATCAAAAAGTTTCAATTAAGTTGCCGGATAACGCTCCTTTTATTAAAAAAGGTGCTAAAGTTTATTTAGCTTCCTCAACAAAAGTTAAAAGGACATATAAATACCAAAAACCAAAACCGAATGAATATTTAAATCAAACAGGAATCGAGGTGTTGGTATGCATTATGAAAGATAAAGTAACGGCAACTTGTTTAAATCAAACTGTTTCATTGTCGGGTGATTTTTCAAAAGCCAAACAAGTTGAAAAAGTTTATGATAATGTTGTTTCAAGTTTTTCAAAAACAGGTGAGCATTCTTTTTATTTAAAGGAATTATTTCTTGAAAATAAAGAGGGGTTTTTTGTTCCGGTTTCCTTGTTAAATGAATTAAGGCGAATGTTATATCAAGCGCTTGTTTTTGAAACAAAAGAAGTGTTACTACCGCAACCTCAAAGTTTTTTAAAAGAAAAAGAAGCTCCTAACTGGAGTTTAAAAACAGATCAGCTTCATTTATTAAAAGAGTTAGATCTTTCCTCTTTTTCACAGGTAATTTTTAAATTAAATGAAAAAACAATCCCAGAAGAAATTAACTTTTTGCCGAAAGATAAGTTGGTTTTGGCTCTTCCGACAATCATTCGAAACCAATTGCTTTGGCAAAAGAAAATTGAAACTTTTATGAATGCCGGATTTAATCAATTTATGATTGGTAATATATCCGGATTGCATTTATTACCTGGTTCTGCAAAAATTTATGTGGATTATACAATCGGAGTTTTGAATTTACAGGCGCTTTCATATTTATTAGAGCAAAAGGCAAAAGGAGTTACGCTCAGTCCTGAAGATACAAAAGAAAATATTCAATCGATTCTTTCAAAATCGGATTTTGCAACGCTTATTGTTTATCAAGATACGGAATTATTTTTATCCGCAAACTGTGTGAGAAAAAATGACTGCTCAATGTGTGATAGAGCCTATATTTCAGAAGAAATTCAACAAGGAAAAGATAGCTTCTTATTGATAAGTGAAAATTGTGAAACACGGGTCTTGAAAAAAACGCCATTTTATATCGCACCGGAAGTTAAAGATTTAAATCCAAAATTTTATCGCATTGATTTTTGCGCAAGAAAATATACTTTAAGTGAAGCACAAAAAATTATAAATGCCTCTTTGAATTTTCAACCGCTTAAAAATACATTTACCGGTAATTTCAAAAAGAAATTTGCTTAACATTATGTATTTTCTTGATTTTTCAATTAAAAGCGATTAATTTTATTTTTATAAAGAATGTGTTAAAAAAGAGGAGAAATATTATGATTAAATTTATATTAAAAACACTGATGGTCCTTGTTTTTATTTTAATTGCAGCTGTTATCGGTGTTTATTTTTACGCTGGTGAAATTGTGAAAAAAGCGGTTGAAACCTATGTCCCGCAAATTACTCAAACATCGGCAAAATTAGATGGAATGGATTTATCTCTTGCAAAAGGGGAAGTTTCCTTAAATGGTCTTTCAATCGGGAATCCGAAAGGATATAAGTCACCGGATGTTTTTTCCGTAAACAGTGTTAAAGTTCTTTTTAGACCGACAACATTATTGCATGATAAAATTATTATTGACCAAATTTTAATTGATGGGACACATGTTTCGGCAGAGGCCACCTACAAAGATGGTCAAATACTTTCAAATTTAACAACAATTAAAGGAAATGTAGATTCGTTTTTGAAAAATTCCTCTAAGGAAAAAAAAACAACGAAAAAAGAAGAACCAACAGTTCAAACAAAATCAAAGAAAACGGTTGTTGTTAAAGATTTACAAGTAAATAATTCATCTTTGACATTGGGATTTTTAGAGCAAACAATAGAAGTTCCTTTACCGGATATTAAACAACAAAACATTGGTGAAAAAGGAAAAAAACAAACAATCCAAGATATTATTGTTTATGTTTTTGATTTGATTTCAGTGGAAAGTATTAAAGCTGTTGCTAAGGGAACTGAAGATTTGATAAAACAATCTGCTCAAAAAACAATTGAAGGCGTTAATAAACTTGTGGATGATGCCAAAAAATCATCAGAAGGTTTGATTGATTCCGTTAAAGGCTTATTTTAATTTGAACTTATTTCAAAAAAACTCCGATCTTAACGGATCGGGGTTTTTTCTTAACTTTTAACGACTTTATTCCTGTTATTAAGTTGTTTTTTATTATTGGAACCAGAATGCCGCTAACAGGACTGGCGGTTTCTTAATTGGCTAAAGGGGGTGGGATTTATTCGCTATCGCTCACCCTAAAGGGTTGTTTCGGCAAGGCCTCAACATTGGCTGTCGCCCGAACCGTCACGACCTCATTGTTGGCCGTGAGCTAAAATCCACACACACCACGAACCAATAAAAAAAACCGCCATAAAGGCGGTTTCTTAATTGGCTAAAGGGGGTGGGATT
>JAFXIF010000065.1 GCA_017533325.1 Alphaproteobacteria bacterium | reverse complement strand
TACCGTGGTCAACGTGACCGATCGTACCGATATTGCAATGCGGTTTTGATCTTTCAAATTTTTCTTTACTCATTATTGTTTTCCTTAACTGATCAGTGTTAAAAAATTAAAATCCCAAAAGGGACTTCGTTAATTGGAGCGGGTGAAGGGAATCGAACCCTCGTAATCAGCTTGGAAGGCTGGAGCTTTACCATTAAGCTACACCCGCACATCAGTCGGGTTCGTCCATGGTGGAAGGGGAAAGATTCGAACTTTCGTAGACATAAGTCGGCAGATTTACAGTCTGCTGCCATTAACCACTCGGCCACCCTTCCATCTTTGGACGGACAACTTACACAAAGCCCTGTGCAAGTAGGGCTATTATGCCTTGAAAATCAACAGATGTCAAGAACTTTTTTAAAAAAATAATAACCCATTAATTTTTAAACAAAAAAACTACTTTAAACGTTCCATCAGCTTTTGTTCAAGCTCGGGCGTTAAGTCAAATTTCAATGCCAAAGCCTTTTCATATTGGGATTGAGCTTCTCTGATTCGGCCCAAAGCATTATAAATATCGCCCAGATGCATATTAGCAATGGAACTTGCCCCCATACCGTCAACAGCTCTTTCGGCAAAAGGCAAAGCTTTTTCCGGTTCGCCCTTTTTATAATAGGCAAAAGCAAGCGAATCTAAAATTTCTGGCGAATCGGGGGATTGTTCATAAGCTTTTTCAAGGAAAGCAATCGCTTCTTTTAAATTCATATCCCTTTCCAACCAAGCGTATGCCAAATAATTTAAAATAGTTGCATCATAAGGATCTTCTTGCAAAGCCGAATAAGCGTATTTTTCAAATTCTTTAAAATTATTTTCTTTTAAATGACATCTGGCCGTTTGAAATTTAATATCTTTAGCTTTGTCAATTCCCCACCGGCTCATCAAAAACAAAGTTCTTTCATAAAAAGGAAGAGCGGATTTACAATCACCATTTGCTTCATATCCTTGCGCAACCAAAAGCAAAACAACCGGATTTGAAATATTTCTTTTCAAAAGTTCTTTAAAAATTTTAAGAGCACCTTCCGAATCTTGATGATGCATATAGGCAAGCCCTTTTTTATAAAGAATAATATCGGCATTTGGTTTTTCTTTTAACATGGCATCATAAATTTTATGCGAAAAAACCTGCAATTCCATCACATCTAACACTTCGGCAGACCAAACCTTTGCCATTGTATGATTCTTGTTTAAGAAAATAGCCGTATTGGATAACAAAACAGCTAAATCGGGCTGTTTTCCCATACTGTTTCCCCAAGCATAAAAAACCTCTGAAGCACCTTCTTGAACCGTTTTTATCGGGGGCATTCCAACTTGAGTGACAACATCATAAAAAACGGGATTTTCTTCTGACAATCCTTCATATTTTTTATAAAAAACATTTTGTTCGTTCCAATTCTTTTTTTCTTCAAAAAAGTTTTTTGCGGAAATATAAAATGAAAACGAAATATCTTTTGTTAACCCTTGCAATTGATTATAATAAACTTCGGCTGTTTTTTTATCGTTAAAATATTCATGAATCAATGCTAAATGATACCTTTTAATTTGATGAATCGGTGCTTCTTCTTTTAAAGCATTTAACGTTAAAACCGCGTTATTTTTATCATTAAGTCCGGCGTAAGCCCATGCTTTTAAAGCCATTATAAAAGGCGATTTATTTTTTAAAGATGAAATTAAATCAATGGCTTCTTGATATTTTTTTTCTTTGATTAATTGAGCGACTTTTAGCTCTGAAGCATAATGAAGCGAGTCATCTTTATAAAAATCAGAGGGAAACAAATTAAACAGGGATTGAATATCGCCGGACATAGCTTTAATGGCATAAAGATCCCGCCTGATATCCAAATTTTCTTTATCCGCCAAATATGTTTTTTCCAAATATTTTAATGCCGATTCAAAATCACCGGAATTCCTTGCCACAATACCTGCCAAATAAGAACCAAGCTCAGCATTTTCAGGTATTTTTCTTGTTGTTTTTAAAAGCTTATCAATTTCTTTTGAGTCATCTGAAGCAAACTTTTTCTCTTGAATAGTTTTTTTAACAACTTCAGTAACATTTAAACTAATTTCATCATAGAAAAAAGCAGCTGAAACAACACCAGCCAACATAAGCATATATATAAATTTTTTCATACACAATCCCTATCTTTAGAAAAACCTTTGCTTTTTAGGTTGTTTTATGCTAACATCTTTTTATAAAAAAAAGAAGTAAAAAATGAATTACAGTGCTATTTTAAAATGGTATCAACTTTCCGGTATAACAGAAATCATCAGGGAAACCCCTGTTGATCGCTTTTTGGCATTTAAAAATATGCAACCGCAAGCCGGAGCAAAAAAAGCGCTTATCGAGCCAATTACCCCATTAAAAAAAGAGCCCGTTCTTCAACAAAAAGATGAAAGTTTATCTTTTGTTGCACAGGCGATGAGTTTATCAAAAGAAGCCCAAACGCTAGCTGATTTAAAAGAAAAAATTTCTTCTTTTGAGGGATGTTCGTTGAAAAAAACGGCAATAAATACTTTTATCGGTGTCGGTAAAGAAAAAAATCCAACGGTTTTTTGCATTTTTGATGCACCCAAAGCGCCGGCAGAAAGAAGCGGTAATCTTTTTGAGGGGCCACAAGGCATTTTACTTCAAAAAATGTTAGCAGCCATTCATCTTTCACCGCAAAACAGCTATATTGCGCCTTTAATTCCATGGCGATTACCGGGGGACAGAAAGCCATCATTAACGGAAGAAAAAATTTGCACACCATTTTTGTTAAGGGAATTGGAATTAACAAATCCTGATTTTATTTTAATTTTCGGGGCAATTCCGACCCGCGCCCTACTTGAAATTGAAAGCATCACAAAGGCGCGTCAACAAATTCAAAAACTTAAAGTTAATAATAAAGAAATTCCGGTTATTGCAACTTTTGGGCCGGATATGGTTTCAGCCTCTCAAACGTCAAGAAAAAACGCTTGGGACGATTTAAAAAAACTTTCTCAACTTATTCAAAACAAAGCATCAAACAATGAAGAGGATAAATAAAAATGCTTGATATAAAATTCATCAGAGAAAATGCTGATTTAGTTAAAAAAACATTACAGGAAAAATGTCTGTCACTTGATATTGACGAATTGCTTTCAATTGATAAGAAAATTATTCAAATTAAGCAATTAATGGAAGCGGAACTTCAAAAAAGAAACGCTTTAAGCAAAGAAATGCCCAAAGCAACGCCGGAAAGAAAAGAAGAAATCAAAGCACTTTCCAAACAATCCGGTCAACAAGCGGCAGCTTATGCGGAAGAATTAAAACCACTTGAAGAACAATTCAAAACCATGATGGGAATGACACCGACCATTCCGGCTCCGGACGTTCCGCGTGGGGAAAGTGAAGAAGAAAACGTTGTGATTCGTCAAGTGGGAGACAAGCCTGTTTTTGATTTTGAAATGAAAGATCATGTGGCTTTAATGGATTTAAACGATTGGGGTGAATTTAAAAAAATCTCTCAAATTTGTGGCAGTCGCACGGTCGGAATCAAAGGCGAATTATTGCAACTTGAAATGGCTTTATGGCAATATACGGTTAATAAATTAATGACAAAAGGGTTCCAAGTGATGAGTGTTCCCTCATTATCATTTGAAAATGCTTTTTATCATACAGGGCACTTTCCGTTTGATTATGAATCCGTTTACTCCATGCCGAAAGATAACCTCTTTTTAGCGGGCACAGCTGAAGTGATATTAAATAGCATTCACGCCGGCGATATTTTAAAAGAAGCGGATTTACCGATTATGTATGCCGGATTTTCCCCTTGTTTCAGAAGAGAGGCCGGCGCTGCGGGGAAAGACACGCGCGGTCTTATTCGTGTTCATCAATTCAGCAAAGTGGAACAATATATTATATGTAAAGCAGACATTGCCGAATCCGATAAAATGCATCAATTTATTCTTCAAAATGCTGAAGAAATTATGCAAGACATGGAAATCCCCTATCAAATCATTGCGAATTGCACAGGCGATATGGGGGCCGGAAAATATCGCATGAATGATATTGAAGCTTGGTGCCCGGGTCAAGATAAATATCGGGAAACACATAGCTGTTCTTCTTTATTGGATTGGCAAGCAAGGCGCACAAATATTCGCTATCGTGAAGATGAAAGCGGTAAAGTTAAATATGCTTACACATTGAATAACACCGGTCTTGCAACACCGCGTGTTTTGGTGGCTTTCATTGAAAATCATCAACAAGCTGACGGCTCTGTTAAAATTCCGGTTGCGCTTCAACCTTATATGGGTGGAAAAACAAAAATCGGCGGGAAATAAGCCGTTAAAAAAAAGAAAAATCGCCGGTCAAAAAAAATCGGCGATTTTTTTTATATATTTTTAATATAAAAAAGCGGGCATTTCGCCCGCTTTTTTATCCTTTCATGTTTAACCCTGATCATCGGAGCCAGAGTCCGGAAGGCTATCTACTTTACAAGCACCGTCCACTTTCTTGCCCCATGATGCGCAACAAAATGTTCCCGTCCATTTACCACCGGCATTTTCGCAACATTCTTCTTTTCTTTCCCCTGAAGCAAGATCCATTGAACCATCACAGCAAAAACCATCCGCTGCATCACTGCCACCACCAGAAGAAGACTTTGCTGAAACAAATGTTCCGCTATCACCCGCGCAACAGGCGGATGTTACTTTAGCACCACTCATTTCAATAGTAACCGTTCCATCCTCTTCAACTTTTTGTTTCAGTTCATTATCCATTGCCATTCCTGTTCCGTCTGCAGCGCAACATTCCCCACCTTTCCATTTTCCTTCAGCAGCTTTGCAACATTCTTTTGAGTGGGCTTGGTCGTCCAAATCATAAGCTCCAAAACAACAATGTTTATCGTGTTCTTCTCCACCTTGAGCGCGGCAACAGTTGCCGTTATTTGAACCGGTGGACCACAATCTCCAACTATCCTCAATGCAACAAACCCCACCTTTTCCTGGAGCATCCTCAGTGCTTTGAGATCCTTTTGTTGGCCAGAATTTATAATTTCCAGGGTCTTTTCCTTTTTTATTTTGACTTTCACAGCAAGTTTTAGTGACCACTGATCCGCGAACATAGTCACCGCTTGAATGCGCTGTATATGCTTCGGTTACATTAATTTCTGAACAACAAGCACTATCATTACCCACTGTGCGCCATTGAAAACGTTCTTCATTCCCCCAGGCTCCATCTTCGCAGCATCTTCGTGATTCATGTATCTGCGATGTCCAACAACAAGGTGTTAGTGAACCAGAAGGTACCCCAAAACAATTACTTGACCCCATTAATATGCTGGTAAAAGTTAATAATAATCCCCATTTTTTCATCATGTCTGCCCCCTTTTAATTGCGCTCTCTGGATGCTCTCTGATTTCGGCGCAAGGTTCTTGAACTTGTTGCCCTTGTTCTGGATGAAGAGCGGGATGATGCTCTGGAAGAGGATCTTGAAGAAGACCTGCCTTCATATAATCCCTTAATGGGGATAACATCATAAAGATGGTTCACCCCTTCTTCAAGAGCATTAGTATCCCTGCTCTGTGAAATATATTCATGAGAAACCAATGCCTCCACATACTTATCTGTTTTTTTATAAACAAGATAAAGCGCTCTTGCCAATGGCGTTTTATTCGCGGATTGCGATCTTAAATTCACGCCTCGTTCTGCGCAAATTTTTTCTAACCCTTCCATCATTTTTGTTAACATTTCTGAAGTATAATACACCTGCTCAGACCTCGCAGCCAAAGAGGGATTCACTTCATTTGGGCAAGCTTGATTGTGATAACCTACCTCCATACTTTCTGAAATTCGCAATGGAACAGAAATTATTCCTCTTCCTCCACAATTTGATCCGATGCCTAGTTTTGTTTCAGGGTGAAAAAAACCTTCATAATTATAAACAGGGTGCCCCAAAGTGCGATAAAGATCGGTTTGTTGCGCCGAATAATTTGATAAATCAATCAGATCAACGTGTTTATCAAACAAGAAAAATTTGGTTGGAACAAACTTGCCCATTAATTGCGCTGGGTCAACATTTGGATCCCGCCCCAAATCAACCAACTGCATGCCATAAAAATAATGAAAGTTTTCATTTAAAATGGAAAGAACGTCTCTTAAAAATTCTTGATCCGGTTCATCCATCACTTTATTTCCGCGGTTCACCGCTCTTAATTCAGAAGCGGATAATTCAATCCATGGCCGATCAGTTTGCGGGTTAATGGCGGGTTCTTTTTGATAGGTCCAAGCAGCATCATCAGCAAAAAATCTTGAACGATATAAAAGGATATGCCCCCCTGTTTCATAAAGGCCAAAGCCATCTTCTTCATTTAAATATAAAAGACTTCTTCCCCCATACTCGCGATAATTATTTCTGTTTTGCTCAATCAAAGCTTTAAAAGCGGGGTGCACATTATCATAATTTGAAGCTTCCCGATACCTACTATACATAGCAGGAACAGATCTCTTTCTTGTTCCAAGTCTGCCCGAAACCGTGCGTTCACTCGGGTTATATTCGCAAGCAAGCAAATCCCTTGATTCCAAGGTGGAAGCGCAAACCCCCCACATCACTGATAATAACAATAAGTCTTTATACCTCATTTATCCTCGCTTTCACATTACCCTTTAAAGCATTTATCCCTTTCCTCCGATCACACCGACTCCAGGGCATGGTCCAACATTAACCTTTGTTCCGGCTGGGACACCCACTGGGCAAACATAAGTTTTAAGAATTTTTGTTTTGATGACCGTGTAACTTGGCGCAGAGATTCCCGGTGATACCTCGCTACTCAAACACTCTGGTTTTGGATCAATACGACCGTCAGTACCTTTAATAAAGAAGCAACCATCCCCATGAGTAACATCTTCATCACCTGGACTTGGGCAACAATTGCATGATCTTCTTCCTGATGCTTCATATCCATCGGCTTGACAACAAGCATTATTTCTTCCAATCCAACAACCTTTCGTTGTGTCACAAGTTGATGTCACCATTGGCGGAATATCTTCTTCCTTACGTTCTTCTTCATATTCGCAAATATCATAGCATTTGTCAGGATCAGGATCCGGCCAATCAGTATTCACACACCCTTTCGGACATGGAGCACAAGCAGAACCGGTCCAATGAAGTTTGGCTGTTTTGCTATGCAAACTCGCATAATCACAACAAACTTTATTTTGAGCTCCATCAGAAGTCAGACCTGTTTCTACATCACAACAAAGATTATCCGTTGTTGTATAATGCGGGCCGTTCGGTGTGCAAGATGTCCCGGTAAGAGGATATGGACAAGTGAAAATTGTTGCATGCCCTTGAAGGGATGTTCCGGCCGGAACGAATGTTGCAGCACTTCGAATGTTTATATTCTTTGTTGCAAAATATAAATCCGATTCGCAACAATTCTTATAATTATTTTTCATTTCAATTTCCGTTGCGGCCAAATTTGTTCCAATCAATGTTTCGCAACAATATTGAGGCGATGACATACCGCTCCAATCTTTAATAACAGAATGGGGATTTAACGGATTAACCTTATCAACCTCAATATAATCCACACAACAGTTTCGATCCGGTTCAATCGCTTTCGTTGCTCCACCGGCAAAAAGACCACACTCTTGCGAAGTTACCCCACCGGGGACATAATTTGGCGCATAAACATATTTTAATTTGTTCCCCGCGGCATCCGTTGAAATATTACAGCAAGAAGCTGAATATTTCAGAACGCCCCCTTCGTAGGCACAAGCTGTATTTTTCAATATCCCTTTTTTACCTACCGATTTATAACAACAAGCCGTTGTGTTGGCTCCATACATATCTTTAGGTTCCGCACCCGATTGTGGGTTAGCCGTTGACGGAATATTACTGACCGGGTTCCATGGACATTGATCTGGTGTTGATACTGCATGATAATCAAAAATAGAATTCTTTGAACAACAAAGGGCTTGTCCCGTATCTGAAGATAAAACCGTTCCAACAGAAGTTCCCTCTGCTTCAGACCAATATTCGCCACTACCCGTGCAACAACCTTCTGAAGTGATATTGCTTGTTTGCGCTGAAACAGAGTGCGGACAGTTTTGATGTTGCGCCGAAGTCGTTCCTTTTGTTATGTCAATAACCCATGGCAACGGAGCTTTATTAATTGATGATTGATGACATTGAAACGTTGTTGGGAATTCTTTTATAGCATCACAACAAGATTTATGACTTCTTCCCGTCCAATCCCCTTTTAAGAAAACGCTTGCTTCAGCCGTTATGCTAGACGTCATTAACCTTGTTTTTTCATAATAAAGGATATTTCCTTTCGAATCGGTTAAAGGATTCCCCCTCACATCTCTTTGGATCAAAACATCAATAGCATATAAACCGGATGGGGTTAATTCACACCGAGGAGTGAAAAGAACATCCCCCACAACACGGCAACATTTTGGAACCCCAGGGATAAAGTATGTCCCCCCCAATAATTGACAACATTCTGCATCCTCTATTTTACCACCGCTTTCTTCGGTATATGGTGTTCCTTTTAAACAAGTGCTCGGAAATCGTTCCGGACAGTCATCACCTATACAATCCGGAGGGTAAATCGGCATATCATCTCCGCTTCCAAAATAAAGAACAAGTGTTTGAAGCGGTTGATCAACTTGTTTGGTTTTTTCATTATAAATTCTTGCCCCAACAGCCATACAACCCAAACTTTTTTTATCTTTACAAACGCCCTCTGCTGTACCAGATGCAACCGTTGTTTTTTCTTCATTATCAATATTTCTTATATATGTTTGAGCCGGCGGAATGCTCCCTTTTGATGGGTCCAACAAAGCACAAACCTTTTCAATTTGCTTTTTTGTTGAAATACCCCCTTCAATCTCTTTAGTCGGATTGGCATATTTATTTACGTTAGCAACCCTCGAAAAGTCGCCCATAATCGGATCTAACGGTATTTGACTGTTCGGATTTTGCAAGGCAACATAAGCATAATCAAACCCAAGATCGCTTTTGTTTAATAATTTTTCACATAACGAATAAGAAAGACCCGTTACGCGAACAGACCAGTTAAATTCATCTTCCGCACGCACCCAAGCCGGCGCATCCAATAAAGTATTAAACGATTCATATTCGCGAACATGACCCATCGTATCTTTGATCAGATTACCCTCATCATCCGTTAAACCCGCTTCATAAGCTGACATTTCCGAGCGGAAATTAACCCTTGAAACAACATCTCTAATCGGAACAACATACGGCATATAATTATCACTTACCCCAACCGTCTTTTGCCCAAAATGAAGAGGAATATCCCAGGATCTGGCGCCTGCAATCAAAACACTTAACTGATCCATCGTTTCAGCTTCTTGATATAAGCGCATGGCATAACCATAACCGACAATCCCCGTGATTGACAAAACACCAGCCAACGATATGACTGCAAGCATTTCTGCCATTGTTCGTCCGTTTTCCATCCCCATTTTTTCTTTTCGCATCGGGCTCCCCTTTTTCTTATATGCCAAAAGGTAGGGTATAATACCCTATATACTTTCAGAATACCAAAAAATTGATTTATCGTCAATAAATTTTTTTAATAAAAAACTAAAATTTATAAATAGATGTCAAAAAAAACAGCAAAAACAAAAATCTTTCTTTTTAAACGCATAACCAAGCACCCAAAATCGCAATTGAGGCCGTTTCAGCTCTTAAAATCAAATCACCCAAATGAAGCGGAGCAACATTTTTTTGAGAAAGGATAAAATCAACCTCTGAATCGGAAAAACCACCCTCAGGACCAACAATAAATGCCGGATTTTTAATCATTGGCAACAATTTATCCCCTGTTTTTCCCCTTTCCGTTAAAAAAACCGGCGTTGTTTGTTGAGAAAATTTCAAAAACAAATCTTTCAAATGAACCGGCTCAAAAATTTCAGGTATATCCAAGCGCTCCGATTGTTCAGCCGCCTCTCTTAAAATTATCCGCGCCCTTTCAAGATTAAAAGCGCGCACAACGGTTCTGTTCGTTATTAAAGGATAAATTTTCGTTACGCCAAGCTCCGTTGCTTTTTCCAAAACAAGGTCCATATTTTCTTTTTTGATAATCGCAGGGCATAAAATAAGCTCCGGCCTTTCTTGAAAACCTCTTGTTTGCTCCAACACAGTTAAACAACAAGATTTTTTCTTGACCTCAGCAATGGTGGCTTTAAATTCGCCATCTGCGCCGTTAAAAAGCAAAATGTTATCCCCTTCTTTTTGTCGCATCACATGAATTAAATAATGCGCTTTTTTTTCATCTAAAGAAAGTTTTAACCCTGTGGATAACTTTTCATTTACAAACAATCTTATCATCTTTTTTTCCTGTGAGACAAAGGAGGCAACCCTTCCACCCAAACAAGCGTCACATCATCTTGTGGCGGTGGAGGTATCATTTTAAAGAAAAGTTGCATCAATTCAGAAACCGCCTCCCGACTGTCTTTATATTCAAAAACCGTTTGAAGTAAACTCAACAACCCATCTGTTCCCAACCTTAAGCCATCTGCCGATATTTCTTCCGTTAATGCATCGCTATACAAAATTAATTTATCGCCGGCGCAAAAATCAATTTTATAATCATCATATTTCGCATCAGGGCTGATACCTAAAGGCAATCCTTGTGTTGAAAGCAACAAAACCCCGTTTCTTGTTTTCAAAAACGGAGCCGGAGACCCCGCGCCCGCATAAGAAAGCGTTTGCGCATTCGTGTCAAAAATGCAAAAGAAAAAGGTTGCATATTGCCCACGCGGTAATAATTGACATAATTGCAAATTTAAAAGCCTTAAAAAGTCAGACGGATTCTTAACTTCATCTTTTAACTGATGCACCAAAGTATGCAATCTAAACGTATTTAAAGCCGCCGAAAGACCATGCCCTGAAAAATCACATAAAAATAATCCGAATTTTGTTTCCGAAAGCTCAATAATTTGCCAAAAATCACCGCCCAGCCTATCTGACGGCGAAAAATATGAAGCAATATCAATTCGACATCTTTCCCGAATATTCTCCAACACATCAACCGTTGGCAATAAAGAACGTTGCATTTCTTGAGAAATTTTCATTTCTTCATTTAACTGATCTAACTGGCTCGATAAATATTCAACCAATTTTTTATTTTCCAAATGAACGCGAACCCTTGTGAAAAACTCCAAAGGATTAATCGGTTTTGTAATAAAATCAGAAGCACCGGCTTTAAATGTTCTGTCCCTTGCTTCGCGCGTGTCACTTGAGGTTTGAATCAAAATCGGGATATTTTTAACATCCGGCATTTTTTTAAGCGCCAACAAAACTTCATACCCGTCCATATTTTCCATAACAATATCAAGAATAATCAAATCCGGATGAAATAAAACCGCTTTTTCAATCCCCTCTTTCCCTGTTGAGGCTATCTCAATTTTATGAATGCCGATTTGCGTTAAAAGTCCGGCTAAAAGCGCTTGATTGCTTTTATTATCCTCAATAATCAATACTTTTCCGTTTGAAATATCCGTTTGAGTCACAAATTCGGGAACTGAAGATAAGTTTTGAATAGAGCGATTTTCTTTATTTTCCCTTAAGAAAGAAAGTGTAATTTCCTTTCCATAATTATCAATGGTGCAAGAATCAACCGCATGCGCAATGATTTGAAGACCACGCCCACTTTTAGAGGACACATCCCCAGAGCTTCTTTTTAAAATTTGCTCCAACGAATAACCAACACCTTCATCTTTAATTTTAATTTCCAACCGCGTTTGATTCCATTCGGAACAAATTGACATTGCTTTTTGAGCAAAAGCCGGTGTGTTTAAACGCCTTGCCACCAAATCCAAATAAGAAACAAACCCGACAACATCTTGTCGCATGGAACTTGAAAGTTGCAAATTCCCATGAAAAAGACCGTTCACCAATGCTTCATGCACGGCCAAGTGAATCGCTTGTTTCCTGGCATCTGAAAATTTTCGTCTTTGTTGCAATGCCGTGGTAAAAACTTGCGCAACATCATATCGATAGACCATTGGCCCTGTTAAAAGAAAACTTAATGAAAATGGATGTTTTCTTGTTTTTTGTTGCTCAACAAAATCAACAATGCTTTTTTTCGTTGCATTCGCATCAATAATACAAGCAACCGGCGATTTTAAAATTTCTCGCCCCTTTTCTTCCGAAACCTCCGGTGTTACAACAACATAAAGTATCGGCGCATTCTTTTTAAGGGGCAGTTCTAAAAACGGATTTTCGTCACTGGGCCAAAGGGGTAACTTAAGCCAAGATGAAAGCTTTTTCATCTTTTCAAGACTGACCCCAACTCCTGTTAAACATATTTGTCTCTCACTCATGAAAATAAGTGTATAATAAAACAATCTTAAAAAACAAGTTTTTTTATTGCATTATAAAAAAAACTTTGCGCTTTTTTTCACTTTTTGCTATATTAACTTTATTAAATTAACGCTTGTTTATAAAAAAACAAGAAAACTGAAAGGATAAAAAATGAAAAAAGTTAATCCCGTTATGATTTCCGGCAAAGAGGTCATCCCTTTGATTGAAGGCGGAAAAGGTATCGCTGTTTCTGACGGCCAATCTTCCGGAGCTTGGGCAAAAGCCGGTGCTGTCGGCACGATTTCCGGTGTTTTTGCTGATGAATATGATGAAAACGGGAAAATTATCCCTAAAGTTTATCAACATAAAACCAGACCGGAGCGCCACCAAGAATTAATTGAAATGTCAATCAGAGGCGGTATTTCTCAAGCAAAATTAGCTCATGAAATTGCCGGCGGAAACGGAAGAATTCACATGAATGTTCTTTGGGAAATGGGCGGAAGTATTCCAATTTTAGAAGGAGTGATGAATTCTTGCGAACAAGTGATGCGCAATTTGATTGATAAAGCTCCTGAAAAATATCAAGAAAAAATTACTGCGGTCGGCGAAAAAGTTCAAGAAACATTAGGTTCCCTTCGCTTTCAATATCAAAAAAGAATGAATGAAGCGGTTCCTGTTGTTGATGGTATGTTGGATAAAGTTCATAACCTTGTGCATGGGATTACCTGTGGCGCCGGTATGCCTTATAAATTAGCTGAAATCGCTTCAAAATATGGGTTATACTATTATCCGATTGTATCTTCAGCCAGAGCTTTCCGTGCTTTGTGGCTCAGAAGCTATAAAAACTGCATGGAATATTTGGGCGGTGTTGTTTATGAAGATCCATGGCGTGCCGGCGGACACAATGGGTTGTCAAACTCCGAAAATCCGGAAATGCCGGAAACGCCATATCAACGCCTTGTTGATTTAAGAAAACAACTGAATGAATATGGGTTACAACATGTGCCATTAATTATGGCCGGTGGGGTTTGGAATTTAAAAGAATTTGAAGATTTAATTGATAATCCGGAAATCGGTCCGATTGCTTTTCAACTCGGCACTCGTCCATTACTTACAAAGGAAAGTCCTGTTGCAAAAGCTTGGCAAGGGTGTTTAAGAGCATTGAAAAAGGGTGATATTATCTTGCAAAGATTTTCACCAACCGGTTTTTATTCTTCAGCTGTTAATAATAAATTTTTAAAAACATTAATGGAAAGAAAAGATACCGAAATGCCGTATACACAAAAAGCAGAAGGTATTTTCGTGAAACCGTTTGCATTAAACGCCGCTTTAACGGTTTATTTAACAGAACATGATTTTAAAAGAGCTCATAAATTTTTAAAAGGCTCAAGACCTGTTGTTACAAGAACGCCGGATAACTCTCTTATCTTTTTAACAAATGAAGAAAACGAACAAATCAAACAAGACAGAGCTAACTGTGTCGGATGTTTATCTGCATGCGCTTTCTCCGGATGGTCTCAAGCTGATGGTCATTTAGACAGATTACCTGATTCTCGCTCATTTTGTATCAATAAAACATTAACGGCTATTGCTCATGGCGAAAGCATTGATAATAACTTAATGTTTTGCGGACACAGTGGTTATCGTTTTGGCGAAGATCCGATGTATAAAAACGGAAATATCCCGAGTGTTCAAGAATTAATTGACGCTTTGTTACAAGGGAAATAAACCATTATCCAAATAAAAAAGCGGGCTAAAAACCCGCTTTTTTATTCGTTAACAAACTTTTTCTTACCACTATCATAATAATATTTATCAACTTCAATTTCAACGAAGTTCGGCGCAATCAAGTGTCGAATCCAATTCGTATCCCAACTGGTATGTTTATCCGGAACAATAATGATTTTATTCTTGTTATAACTTAAAAATGATCCCCACCAGGAAAAACTTGAATTTGCATTGATAAAATGTTTACATTTTGACATCAATTCTAAATCTTCATAATCCTTCATTGTCCAATCAACATAAACGTGCGGGGCATCAATTTTAATATTTTCTTTTACCCATTTTTGGTCGTTTGAAAAAATATAAAAAACAGGATTTTTAACATTAGCCTTAATATACTCAATCGCTTTTGAATAATAATCCTGATTTAACAAAACATATCCGGAATAAACATAATCCCCTCGGCGAACATGAACAGAAACGGCATTTTCACCTTCCATTTTTTTAATTATTTCTTCTGTTTTTTTAGAAGGCTTATGTGTGAACTTCATATTATCGCGGATATAATCTTCATACCCACTCAAATTTTTCCAAGATTGCAAATAGCCGGAAACCTCAAAACATTTTGATTCCGGCGAAATCTCATGCCAAGACACACATTTTTCCGACCCTTTTTTAATGTAACGTTTAATAAATTCGGGTTGTGTTGCAAGTGATAACTTATTTTGATTTTCAACCGCTTTAACAGGTAAATCTAAAAATGTATCAATATACAATTTATTCAAACGATAAACTTCTTGATTGTTTTTAAGCGCATAAACAACACCGGACCAATAAGTAAACAACTGATTCCCCAATCCGCCACTATATGCAGAAATACCAACTGTATTCCTATAATCCAGCAAGCCATCTAAACCTTGTTTCTTTAAATATTCATCAAGATTATACTCTTCTTTTGTGCGAACAAAATTTTCTCCTTGCTCTCTTTTAAAAACTTCAAGCCCATGATTTAACCAACCTAAAACTAATTTATTATTCGCGTCTTCAACAATTATCGCGCAATTATTTTTTGACCGACACATCATTTTTGAATCACTTGAACGATACAAGGGGCCCTTCCACCTTGGGTGTTTTAAAAAAGGAATATCCAAAGAAGGTGTATTACACGTTGATTCAAAAACACGTTTCAATCTGCCTGAATCAAATTTTTTTATCAAATCATTTTTCTTTATGATTTCATCTTTCAAAAGACACAAATGAAAAGTAGAAGCTTTTTTTACTTCATTATCATTAAAAAAAGTCTTCAAAAAATTATTTCTGCGTTCAGTATCATTAAAAATGGTTTTATCAAATCCCCAAAATTCATGTTCAGGCATTTGCTCAGACATTGACAGACTTTTTGCTGTTATTCCTTTTGAGAAAAATAAAGTTATCCCCAACAAACAAAAAAATATTATTACAGTTCCTTTTTTCATACATTTGAAACTACAAAAAATACATTCGTCTGTCAACTTAAAAAGCTCATTTTTTTTCAACACTTTTTATTTGCAATTTATATTTCTTTTAGTTAGAATGAAATAAACTATATTTAGGGAAGGGATTTACCATGCATATACTCTCGTTTATGTTTTTATCCGCTATCGCTTTTGTTTATTCCGGAAATACCGCTCATTCAACAAGCATACCGCCGGTTGTTTGTCAAAACACAAAATGTTATCCGGCAACAGCTGCTTTAACCAGAGAGAATTTATTTAACAAAATTCAAAACTTGATTGATAATAACCTTAATCAAAATGTTTTACTTTGCGAAGCGAATCCTCACTCTAAAATGTGCTTAACTAAGGGATTTTCCTTGCCCTTATACTCTTCCTCTATCGCAACAGATATTGAATTTACATCTGCAAAAATCACGAGTAATACAAGGATACAAAATTCAACAGGTAGTGATTTGATTGTTGATTATAAAACAAAATCACAAAATATATTTCCAACTTGTCAAACAGCTGTGAGCCGTTTAGGAGTTTTAGACCAAAACAACATCCAAATTATCGCACCTGATTTTAGTTGTAATTTTGGGAAAACAAATCAAACAACTCTTAGTTTAAATTATCTTGTTGACTATATTAATTTTGATAACGGCACTATAGGTGCGCATTATAGCATTGCTGCCGGACAAAAATTTAACGGCCGAAAAACAGGATATGTGTTATTTAGATTTTCCCAACCCGTTTCCATTGATAAAAACGAATCCTTTCCAATGCCAGAGGCTTTACAAAATTACCAACTTGAACAACAAAAAGTTCAAACAAATCTTGCGCCGATCTGGATGAAACCAACACCTGTTTTAAATATTGAAACACCCGAAGTTATCACAAAACCAGACGGGAGAATGATTATTAATGATCAAGGGCAAAATCAAATTCCTGCTCAAGTTTCTCAAACAACACCTTCAACAACGGGATTGATTACTCAAGAAAAAAATATTTTACCGCCGACAAGCGGCCTTAGAAAAACAGTTACAATTAAAAAACAAATTTTCCAAAAAGGAAAACCGGTTGTTTATGAAGAAGATGTCCGCCGTTATGTCCAAGAAAATGAAAATGCTCCTTTAATTGAAGAAAAAAAGATGCAAGCGCAACAAAAAGAAGAACTAGCTGTTCCTCAAATGCCGACACCTGTTAATAATTTACAAAACAATCAATTACCGCACCTTATGCCAGAGTATATTTTCCCACATGAGGTAACACTCACAAAAGAGGAAATAGAGCAAATTCAAACCGAATTACCACCAGAACAAACCATAGCAAAAGTTCAACCTGTTCAAATGCCTTTAAACACATCGTTGAACACTCAAGAAAACGAGCCAACAGGCTTAAAGAAATTTTGGAATAAAATTGAAAAATTCTTTTATTTTTAATGGATAAAAAATGTTACAAACAGCTACTTTAAAAAACAAAATCCGAGTTATCACTGATTCAGATTCAAAAGCCGAAAGCGTTTCATTAGGCGTTTGGGTTAATGTTGGTGCAAGATTCGAAACTGAAAAAATAAATGGCATTTCCCACATGTTAGAACACATGGCTTTTAAAGGGACCACCTCTCGCTCAGCCTTTCAAATTTCAAAAGAAATTGAAGATGTCGGTGGATTTATCAATGCCTATACCGGAAAAAATATGACGGCTTACTATGTGCGTGTTTTAAAAGAACACCAAGAAAAGGGGTTGGATATTATCGCTGATATTTTGCAAAACTCAGTGATGGATAAAGAAGAACTCAAAAAAGAAAAAGGCGTTATCATCCAAGAAATCAATATGCAAAATGATACACCTGATGATTTGGTTTTTGATTATTTTAATGAAGTTGCCTACCCGAACCAACCTTTAGGACGTGCAATTTTAGGGACGGTTGAAACGGTTAAAAGTATTTCAAGTGAAGACTTATTAACTTATATGCATACAGAATATACAACGCCCAGAATCATCATAAGTGCTTCAGGAGCTGTTAATCATAAAGAGTTTGTTCAGCAATGCGAAGAAAAATTCACTTCCTTTAAGAAAACGAAACGTCCTGACGCTTTAAAAGCCATTTATAAAGGCGGCGAAAAAAGGGTTATAAAACCAAATGAACAAGTTAACCTTGTTTTAGGATTTGAAGGCGTTTCTTATACACATGAAGATTATTATGCCTATAAAATTCTGTCTGGTATTTTAGGGGGCGGTATGTCCTCAAGGTTATTCCAAGAAATCAGAGAAGAACGTGGTCTTGTTTATTCAATTTATGCTTTTTCTTCTTCTGAAACAGACACTGGAATTCTTGGTGTTTATGCAGGAACCGGCGAAAAAGAAGTTGAAGAGTTAATCCCTGTTTTATGTGATGAATTAACAAAATTACCTCACACATTAACAGATGAAGAAATTGAAAGAGCAAAAGCAAGATTAAAAGCCGGTCTTTTAATGCGCCATGAAAATATTTCTTCTCATGCAGAAATGAATGCTATTGACACAATTTTATATGGAAAAGTTATTTCTAAAAAAGAAACAATCAAACAAATTGAAAATGTCACAAAAGAAAAACTTGAACGAATCGCAAAAGAAGTTATTCAAAAACCTTTAACGCTTTCTGCTTTAGGTCCGATCGGCAACATCATGCCAATGGAAAAAATTATAGAAAGGTTAAAGTAATACAGACCAAGATATGTTTGATTTTTTATTGTGTTTATCTTAAACGCAACTTATATTTTTTATACTTAAAAAGGAAAAGAAATGCCCACTTTTGATTTAGAAAAAGAAATTTGTCCAAACGGATTTGTTTTTGGAATTGATGAAGCCGGACGCGGTCCTTGGTGCGGTCCTGTTGTAGCGGCTTGTGTCTGTTGGCCGGAATGTAAGATTCCTCAAGATCTTGCAGAACAAATTGATGATTCCAAAAAACTAACCGCCTCAAAAAGAGATGTTTTGTTTGATAAAATTATGGCATCAAATGCTTATATCGGGATTGGCATTTCTTCTTCAACTGAAATTGATGAAAAAAATATTTTAGCAGCCACTTTTTTAGCAATGGAGCGCGCGGTTAAACAAGCTGAAGAAAACTTTCATCAAAAAGCCGATGCCCTGCTTATTGACGGCAATAGACTTCCAAAAAATTTAACCATACCGGCTAAAGCCGTTATCAAAGGAGATCACTTATCCTTATCAATTGCATCCGCCTCCATTATTGCAAAAGTAACAAGAGATAAACTGATGAAAGAACTTGCAAAAACTTATCCACAATATGGCTGGGAAAAAAATGCAGGATATGGCACAAAAGATCATATTAAAGCCATTGAGCAATATGGAATCACTTCTATACATAGACGCTCTTATGCGCCAATAAAACGCTTTTTAGAAGGACAAAATGTTGCACCCGTGAAGAAAGGGGCGCAAGAACAACTTTCGCTTTTGTAAAGCCGTTATCTTTCGTTTTTCATGGCCTGTTTTAAGAGAGCTGATTTTTCAGCCTCTCTTTTTTGTTTTTTAACAAATTCGATATAATCTTGCTCTTTTTTAGCGTCTTCAATTTTCTTTTCTTCACCGGTTGTTGCTTCATGAGCTGAATCAACAACTTTTTTAACATCTTCTTTCTTTTCAACTTTCGGAAGATTTTCAGCCCCTTGTTTTGTGCTGATTTCCTGAACAACTGCTTTTTCTTGATCGGTGATTTCTTTTGTTTCGCCCCAAACTTTATTTTGTTTAGATTTTAAATCAACTTCTCGATCATTTTTTCCTTTTTCAGCCATTTGATGAGTAAAAATAGGTTTGGCCTCATCTAAAATTTGTTTGTTAAGCGATTCTTCCGGTTTGATACCGAAAAGTTTATACATTTCTTCAACCCCTTTAACAACAGAGCCGGCCGCTTTACCGACTTCGTTATCGAAACGAACAGAGCCTGCAATTTCTTTTAATCCGGAAACGGCTGAACCAACTTTTCCGGAACGCAATCTGGAAATTTGCAACTTAACAACATCAGAGGACGAGCGCATTAATGATTTTAAATTTTTGCGCATGCTGTCTCTGATTTTATCATATTTACCAACCATTTTTTCGGCATTTTGAAAAGTTTTTTGAAAGTCTTTATCTTTCATCATTTCCTGGAAGAATTCTTTATTCTCAGGTTTCTTTAAAATTTCAAGACCTTGTTTTTGTTCTCTCGGATCTTTATTTTTTAATTTTTTGTTGATGAAATCTTTCTTTTGATCCGGTGTCATTTTATTAAAATCAGGCTGAATCGGTTTTTCGCCCGGACGTAAAGGCCTGTTTGGTTTATTAACCGGTTGACCGGAAGAATTTGACCGCTCTTCTTTTTGTTTTTTCTTTGCCTCTTCAACTAACTCATCTTTTTCTTTTTTAGTCATAGCACCACGACGCGCCGTTCCTTTAAAAGTTGCATCCATGGCGGGCATATCCAACTTCGGAACACCAAGCATTTCTGATTGAGAAATATATTTCGGCTTTTTTTGTTCCGGATCCCAAGGTGAAACAAGACCTTGCTCTAAATCATCGATTTCTTTTTCCAAATCAGAAAGCTCTTTTTCGTTTTTATTGATAAAAAACAAAACATAATTTAAACCGCGTTTAATCCATTTTTTATATCGGCGCAGTTTTTTGGTCGGATGAGCAGGATCTTCGCCCTCTTCATCATCATCTTCTTCATCTTTTTTTAAAGGCAAATCCTCTTTTTCTTCGGTGTCTTCTTCCAAAACAGGATCGTCTGACAGCTCCTGTTCGATTTGTTCTAATTCTTCAGTTTTATTTTGAACAAACTTTTCAGCAATTTCCAAGCCTTTTTCAATACGCCCTTTTTTCTTTTTAAGTTTTGAAATTTGTTCTTCTTGAGATAACTGTTCTTGCATAAGCACCTCCACCTTTTTGATTATTATAGCGTTTTTAAACAAAATTGCAAATCAAAAAATTTAACGCAAAATAACTCTGTTAAAACTGTCTTTCAAAGTTTTTATCAACATTTCATCTTCAAAAAAAGAATCAATAAGAGATTGCGAAGGCGGATTTTTATCCCCCGGAAATGTGCGATATTTTTGAAGAGCAAACTGAGGAATACGATATTCTTTTAATTGATCAGCAAGCGCATAAATATCTTGAATAGTAAGATGAGCCGGATCTAGTGTGGTTCGAACTTCAAAATCAATATCCGAATCGGATAATATCTTTAATGTTTCAAAAACTAAATCAGAAACATGTTCTCTGCCGGATAAAAGATGATATTTTTCTTGCGGAGCTTTAATATCCAATCCAACCCAATCAATAAAGGGCAAAATTTCTTTCATTTTTTTAGGATAAATACCACTTGTATGAATGGCCACTTGAAACCCTAATGCCTTAATTTCTTGAACCGCCTTTAAAATATCTTGTTGCATCAAGGGTTCTCCCCCTGACAAAACAACGCCGTCTAATCTTTTTTTTCTTTCTGAAAAAAAGTGAAGAACATCTTCCCAAGAAAGAGTTCCATCTTGATGAATATCTTGAAGATTGGGATTGTGACAATATGGGCATTTTAACGGACACCCTTGAAAAAAAACAACACCTGCCAACCGTTCAGGAAAATCTATTGTTGTAAACGGCACAAGCCCAGCAACTTTCATCTTTTATCCTTTCATAAGAAAACAGCCGCTTTTTTTAAGCGGCTGATATCTTTTAAATGGCCACCTGCATATTGCATTCGGCACAATTTTCTTCAACAAACCAAACGCGTTCTTCAAATTCGGATTTTTTTCCTTTATTGAAATGGCTAAACGGTCTGAAATAACCCATTACCCGTGTCCAACATTCAACTTGTTGTCTTTCGTTTTGGCACTGAGCCAAGATTTCTGCATCAGTCATTTTTTAGTCTCCTTAAAAGTTAAGCTTGTGCTTCCATTTCTTTACGTTTACGTTCAATCAACTCTTTATCGCAAAGCGGACAGAATTTATGTTCTCCGCTGATATATCCATGTTTCAGACAAATTGAATAAACAGGTGTAATTGAAACATAAGGTAAACGATAATTTTCCAACACGCGGCGCACCAATGCTTTACAAGCTGAAGAAGAGGAGATTCTTTCACTCATGTAAAGGTGCAACACGGTGCCGCCGGTGTATTGTGTTTGTAAATCATCTTGGTAATCAAGGGCTGTAAACGGATCATCCGTAAATCCAACAGGTAATTGCGAACTGTTTGTATAATACGGAGCTTCTTTTGTTCCTGCTTGAATAATATTAGGGAAACGTTTTTGGTCTTCTCGTGCAAAACGATAAGTTGTTCCTTCTGCAGGCGTTGCTTCCAAATTATACATATTTCCGGTTTCAGCTTGATAATCAAGCATTTTTTCGCGAATATGTGTTAAGAATTTTTGAGCAAATTCACGTCCCCATGATGTTGTGATATTTTCCCTATCACTTGTGAAATTGCGAATCATTTCATTAATACCATTCACACCAATTGTTGAGAAGTGACTTCTGAATGTGCCCAAATATCTTTTTGTATATGGATATAAGCCTCTATCCATGTGCATGGCAATCACTTTACGTTTAATTTCAAGAGATGTTTTCGCCAATTCCAAAAGTTCATCCAAACGAGCAAAAAGATTTTCTTCTTTTCCTTTATGCAAATATCCTAAACGAGCGCAGTTAATGGTAACAACCCCAATAGAGCCTGTTTGTTCTGCAGAGCCGAACAAACCACCGCCACGTTTTTTAAGTTCAGTTAAGTCTAAACGTAAACGACAACACATTGAACGGACATCACTTGGTTTCATATCGGAATTGACGTAGTTTGAGAAATACGGCAATCCATATTTTGCTGTCATTTCAAAGAGATATTCCGTGTTCGGTGAGTCCCAAGGGAATTCGTTTGTGATATTATATGTTGGGATTGGGAAAGTAAACGGACGGCCTTTTGCATCCCCTGCAGCCATCACTTCTAAGAAAGCGCGGTTAATCATATCCATTTCTTCTTGCAATTCACCATAAGTAAAGTCTTGAACTTCCCCACCGATAATCGGATGGCGGTCTTTTAAATCTGCCGGACATGTCCAGTCAAAAGTCAAGTTTGTGAATGGTGTTTGAGTTCCCCAACGAGATGGCACATTCAAATTAAAGATGAATGATTGCATTGCTTGTTTAACTTCATCATAAGTTAATTTTTCAATGCGAACAAAGGGGGCTAAATATGTATCAGCGGAAGAAAATGCTTGAGCACCGGCCCATTCGTTTTGAAGCGTTCCCAAAAAGTTAATCATTTGCGAGAAAGCGGAAACCAAATGGCGAGGCGGTTTCGATTCGGTTTTATTGGCAACTCCGTTGAAACCTTCTTCTAATAACACACGCAAAGACCAACCGGCACAGTAACCGGCCAACATATCTAAGTCATGAATATGGTAATCACCATTTCTATGAGCTTCACCGATTTCCGGAGTGTAAATATGGTTCAGCCAATAATTAGCAACAACTTTACCGGAAACATTTAAAATCAAACCACCTAAAGAATACCCTTGGTTAGCATTTGCATTCACGCGCCAGTCGGAACGATCCAAATATTCATTAATGGAAGAAATGGCATCAATAACAGCTTTTTTATCACGGCGCATTTTTTCGCGTTGTTCACGATAAATAATATAAGAACGAGCTGTTTTATAATAGTTAGAAGTAATCAAAACTTGTTCAACAACATCTTGAATTTGTTCAATAGCCGGAATCACGCCATAAGCAAATTTATGTTTCAAAACTTTAATGACTTGACGTGTTAAAAGCCAGGCTTCGTCCATTCCAAATTCATTTGTGGCGTCCCCTGCTTTTCCGATAGCTAAAGCGATTTTGGCCGCATCAAAAGCATGTTTTTCCCCATCTCTTTTGATAACTTCAGTTAACGGACCTAAGTCCAATCCTTCACGTTCATCTTTTTGAACAACTTCTAACATAGCCAAAATTCCCCTTGTAAAATAATTGTTAACACTATATGCAGCCCTTAACAACAACATATAGTGTTAACAAGACTACATTTTGTATTAATTAACCTCACAGTCAATTAAAATGTCAATACCTTTTTTTCACTTTTTTTAAATTAATTTTTAAGTCATTAATTTTTCATATTTATTTGCCATAAAAAAATATAAAAAGCAAGTTATTTTATTGACAAAAGTGACAAAAAAACTTTAAACCTCAAAAAAATATAACTCATTGATAATACGGTAAAAACACAATATTTTTTTGACAAAAAATGTTCCATATTTTTGATTATTTTTAAACAAGAGATTAAAAACAAAACAAAAATTTTTCTTGGTCAAAATTATCGCCAAAAAAGGAGTGTTTTTGCGAGTCGTTTTACAAAAAATCGCCTTTGTTTTTTTTAATTCAAATAACAAAAAAAGAGACAGGTTGGAGACCGCCTCTTTATTTAGGATTATTTTTATATATTTTTTAAAAAGAAACTCTCACCCCCGTATAAAATTCATGTGCAGATGTATCAGCTTTAACGCCATCTTTTTCAAAATCACCATAATCCATATAACGGTAACCTGTATCAATGGCAAAATTATTTGTGATATCATACGAAACCCCAAGGCCTGCTTGCCAAGCAAAGTTCGTCTTCTTTATATTGAGAACTTCAATATCAGCCCAATCTAACGTCCCTTTTATACGGGCAAAACCAATACCAGCCCCAATATAAGGAGAAATTTTTGACCCTGTTTCAAAGTTATAATATCCATTCAACATTAATGCTTGTGTTGAAATTTCAATATGTTCCTCTGCCTCATAAATCCCATCAAATGCAGGGACCAAAACATCTTCTTTTTTCTCTGTTGCCCCATTTATATTATACTCCACCTCAGCTCTCAATGTTCCTGATGGTGTTTTATGCGAAATACCAAAAGCAAAAGCTCCTCCCATTACACTATCATCAATAGATTTTTTTGTTATCCATTCCGCTTCTGTTTCCATATTTATATGTTTTAATTTAGCGCTAAAATATGCTTTTGTTTGATCAACACTTGACATGGAATGTGGTATAACTTGTCGGGTATGATATACCGGTTGAGATGATTGATAAACAGGAACTTGTTGAGGTTGATACGTATAAACTTGTTGAACTGGTTGTTGATAAACAGGCGTAGGTGGTGTTTGTTGGTAAGGGTTGTAATATCCAGCAAATGCTCCCCCACTTATTGCCCATATAGAGACAAATAAGAGATATTTTTTCATCCTTTACTTCCTTTCTAATAAAAATAAAATCGCCTGATGAGGGCGACTGGAAGTTGGAAACTACTCAACAGAAATAGTGCGATATATTGGCTAAAAAGCGTATTTTACCGCCTTCCAGTCATACTGGAAAGCGTGTAAAATTTTCGTCTTTACACCTAGACGCATGCTACGAGGTTTCCACACCTCAGATGAAACATCACTTCATCCGATTTCAAGTTTATATATAAAAGTTAAAAAATTCAAGCCTAAAATCAATATATCTTTTAGAATCGATGTTTTATATTTTTTTAACAAACAAATGTCGGCTTTTTTATTGTATCTAAGTGAAGGGAATGCTCGTGATTTATCACTCGTCCCTCGCTTGCTCGGGACCATCCTTATCATGCGTCCGCTCCTTTTCAGTCGCGACCGAACCCTCTGCTCGGGTTCTTATCCCCTAACCTACTTCCAATAAAAAAACCGACCAAAAGGTCGGCTTTTTTATTGGAGCGAGTGAAGGGACTCGAACCCTCGTCTTAAGCTTGGGAAGCTTCCGCTCTACCATTGAGCTAC
>JAFXIF010000064.1 GCA_017533325.1 Alphaproteobacteria bacterium | reverse complement strand
TGATAAGATATTTTGAATCTGGATAAGCACCTTTAACCGTGCCTTCATAAAATTGCAAATCAGGATAGATTTCATCAATCAAATCCGTGTATTCTTGACTATAAAAATCATAGCTATTGGGTTTAAAGGCGATGGGGTCATTCTCAATACCCATGCTTGACAAAGTGCCGGCATGAGCTTGTTGTATCCCAAAAAAGAGGTTGAACAAACTTTGTTTTGTGGGTGAGGATCCATATAAACGCTCTTCATCTTTTGCTTTTTTGATTAACGAAGTCAGTTTATTCAACTGAGTGTTTGAAAGAGAGTTTAATTTTTGCCACAATGGCTCATTTTGAGGAACATTATTGTTTGAAAAGCCACTTGACAGCGAAGAGTTATAACTGTTGCCTGATAATTCACTCATTGAGCTTGTTTCCTCACCTGACAAAGAGTTATAAGGCGTTTCTCTTGCACTTAAAGTGGCGGCCATTCGTTCAGTTGATGTGCCTCCACCCGTTCCAAGAGCGTTTGGATAAGAAAAATTGTTTGAACTTGAATCAAAAGAATTTTGATTTAATCCGCCTGTTAAACTTGTTGGTGCAGGCGTTCGAAGAGAAGTTTGAATCCTGCTTTGTGGGTTGCTTAAAGTTAACGAATTGTAGTTTGATGTTGGATAACTGTTTGATTCGTCAAGAAAATTATCCGCTCCATTATCGCTTAACAAACTTTGGTAACCGCTTGGATTGTTTAAAAGATTATTCTCTGATAAAGAAGAATTAGGCGTCATAAATTGTTTTTTCAGTCGTTCAATATTTTCGGAAATATTGGAACTTCCAAAGCCGTAATTATTTTCACTAGGTGTTCCCCAAAAGTTATGACCATACTGTGTGAAATTATCGGTAACACCATTTTGTTTTTCTTGATTCATCAACAAATCCTCACGGTCTTGACGTGCGAATTGGTATTCAAGCTCATCTCTTGTTGTAAAGCCCGAATGGTCAACCCCATAAGAATCAAGAGAGCTGTTTGGTAAATTTTGATACCCTAAAAGGGATTTTAGTTTTCTGTATAACGGCATTTTGCCTTCCTTTCGTTTGTTAAATTGGTTAAAAAAAACTCTGAAAAAACTTTTCAGAGCTTAAAAAAATTATAAAACTTCGAATATTCTGGCGCTTCATCAGCCATTTTACCCCACCTTACCACCTAAAAAAGGAAAAAGCAACATACCAAAAGTGACAAAAAATGACAAACGAACTTACCTACCCCCCCCCATTCGCTCTTTGAACCATTAAGTCAAAGGCGGCCTCTGGGTTTTCTTGAATTTGCTTACGTTCTTTTTCGTCAATCACTCTATCCCCATTGGTATCCAAAGCAGCCAATGCAGAGCGATATTCGTCTCTTGAAACGGTGCCGTCTTTATCCTGGTCAAGTTCGTCAAAACGACTGCCGATTGCTCCTCTTGCCTGAGCGGAAGCCCCCAATGTTCTTAATAAATTATGGCGTGCAAATGTCTCGTCATATTCAATCCGATCAATGGCATCTTTGTGATGGTGACTTAAATAAGCCATCGCCCCTTGAAGTCCGCCATGGGCTTGAATTTCCTCAGCCGAGATATCGCCAGAGTTATCTTTATCCAAAAGTGTTTTCGCCGTTGATAATTCCAACTCGTCCACCTTTCCATCGCGATTAACATCTAAAGACAAAGCAATCCTATCTAAAGCGGCCTCATCTTCGGTATGAAACATCTCCGTCAGTTCATCACGATCGGCAAAAACAAGCGTTCGACCGGTTCTTTCATAATACGCATCTCTTGCTTTTTTGTCATAGGAGTTAGCCCCAGATTCAATACCAACTTGAACACCGCCGGCAACGGAAGAACCACCGGGGATTAAACTTGAAAAGAAACTGGAAATTTTTGAAAAAAACCATGAAAATCCATTTCCGATTTTTCCCCATAAAGATTCCCTTTTCGATGTGACTGATTCCAAAAAGATATCGGCACCGACTGTTGCTGCTATGCCGGAGCCGGCACCTCTTAAGGCACCCTCTTTTACGCCGTCCTCCAGCCCATTAACGGCATCAACAACCGTCCTTCCCCCCGGAAGAAATTCAGAGCCGGTTGTCAAAACCCCAGGGACAACGCCCCCGGATCTATCACGTTTCATCGCCTCTACAGTTGGCAACTCGTTGGTGGAATAGGTTGCTTCATGTTCCGGCATAAAGGTTAATGGCAAGTCATCCTCTAAAGCGCTTCTTTCTTGAGGTTTTTGTCCGGACAAATTCGCCGTTTCTTCATTTAAAGTAATCGCATCACGAATATTTCTTGCCATTATACCCCCCGATATTTTAATCTCATATACTTCCAGTATACCATAAAAATAAGAAAAAGAAATCAAAAAAAAAATTACCACCCTTGATATTTGGGCTTTTGAAAAAGGTCGGCAACTTGCATGCGACCTGAACCAAAAAGGTTTGTTTTCATAAAGCGCTCCTCTCTTGTTTCAAAAACAGGGGCGGCAAAAGTTAACGCCAGCGCGTCTCCTCTGTCCGGCGAACGCCCCAACCGTTTTTTAATTTCTTCTTTACTTTCAAGAAGTAATCTTCCCATGGCATCATATTTTTTATTCACCGAAGTTAAATCCCCGAAAAGCATGTCATCTTGCGGTAACAAAACTTCCAAATCTTGCGATAAAAATGACAAAATACCGTCCCACATTTCCGCCCGTTTGTTCACATATCTATCCGGATTCATGGCTTTTGCCCCGAAAAAAACGCCTTTAATCAGCGGGCCAAACCCACGATCCATTAAAATATCATAAACCCCTGCCCCATTGGCGCCGATATCCATGAAAAGCTTTTTGGGTTGATAATCTTCCAAATATCTTGAAGCAATATCGGCTAATTGAACGGTATCTTTTTTCTTAAAAACTTCAAATTTTTCAACAATACGCCCTCTTCTGAAGCAAAAAACGGACTCATCATCTCCAAATCTTGCAATATCAAGACCGATAACCAACGGCGAAGTTGTTTCAAAAAAGCTGTTCGATTGCGCTCTTCGAACCAAAACGGGGGCAATTAATTTTGAAGAAATCTCGCTCACGGGTTCGCCAAGCCAAATATGTTGATAATCCTCCGGTGCCGTTTTTTTTGTTTTAAGCGCCAATTCAATCATTTCTTTGGGGCAAAAGGGATTGTCATAAAAATTAACTTTTTTAACAAAGGTGTTTTCATCGGGATTTGCCCCCAAAGCCACCCAAACAGGGTCATTTTCAAGCTCTCTGTTCATACTGATCCAAATTTCGGAGCCTTTTTTTCGAATGGTCGGAAGCAAAATATCAAAACTTTTCTTGCTGATTGTTTGAGCCTCTTCAATCCAGGCAATATCCGCCCCCTCAAGCGATTTGATTTTTTGCGGGTCCTGGTCCCTTAATCCTTTAAAAGCAAAAACAGAGCCGGTGACTTGATTTTCAATCCTTGTTTCAAAAACTTTATAATCTTGAAAACCATAGTGCTCAATCCTGTCTTCCAAAAGTTTTTTAACGGAATCTTTAATCGAACTTTGAATTTCGCGAAGACAAACAATAAAAAGCTTTTCTTGACGCGCTTTTAAAAGCAAACTATCGGCAAAGGCATAACTTTTGCCCCCGCTTCTGCCCCCGTAATAAAGTTTCACGCGTTTTTTAAGCGTTAACAATTCTTTAAAAACCGCCGGAATGTTCACTTCAATCATTTTTTCTTCTTTTTTCATCATTTTCTCCTTGTTTTAAAAATCATTTTCTTCTTTTGAAGCGCCCTCAATAAAAGAAACAAGCGCTTTTGGTGTTAAAACCGTTGTAATTTGTTTTTCATCTTTTTTTTCCTGATAAAGATGAAACAACTTTCCTTTCAGCTCTTCAGCTCTTAAAGCAGCCGTAAAATCCGGTTTTGGCGCTTGCTCAAGGGCCATTTCTTGAATTTTTGAAAGCATTAAAAAACTTGATTGTTTTGAATAATTCATGGATAACTCCTTTTTTTTGTTTGTGGTTAAATAAAAAAAACCTTTCGCCCTTAAAACAAGAGCGTAAAGGTCAATAAACTTTAGATTTTTCTTGACTGAAGATGAAAATTTTTGTATATTCCTTTATTATTTAATTGAAAGGAATTTTCTCATGACAATCAGAAGTCGTTTTGCGCCAAGCCCAACCGGTTATATGCATATCGGTAATTTAAGAACCGCTCTTTATGAATATTTAATCGCCAAAAATGCCGGCGGTTCCTTTATTTTAAGGATTGAAGACACGGATCAGGAACGTTTTGTTGAAGGCGCGGTAGATGTTGTTTATGAAACGCTCAAAGATGTCGGTCTTATTCATGACGAAGGGCCGGATAAAGGGGGCGCTTTCGGGCCATATATCCAATCTGAAAGATTGCCTCTTTATAAAGAATATGCCGATAAGTTGGTTGACTTGAAAGGCGCGCATTATTGCTTTTGTTCCGCCGAAGAGTTGGAAGAGAAAAAACAAGCCGCCGAAAAACAAGGCAAAGCTTTCAAATTTGATGACCCTTGTAAACATTTAAGCCTTGAAGAAGCGCGTGAACGCATTAAAAACGGCGAAAAATATACCGTTCGTCAAACAATTGATCCTTTCAAAAAAACAACTTTTATTGACGAGGTTTATGGCCGTATCACCGTTGAAAACAAAACGCTTGATGAAGGGATTTTGCTTAAATCAGACGGATACCCGACCTATAACTTCGCCAATGTCATTGATGACCATTTGATGAATATCACTCATGTGATTCGTGGCAACGAATATCTTTCATCCACGCCGAAATATAACTTGATGTATGAAGCTTTCGGCTGGAACATTCCAACATATATTCACTTACCGCCGATTATGAAAGATGCGCATAATAAGCTCAGTAAACGAAACGGCGATGCTTCTTTCCAAGATTTAAAAGCGAAAGGCTATTTAACCGAAGCGATTGTAAACTATATCGCGCTTTTGGGGTGGAATCCAAAAACGGAGCAAGAAATTTTTTCAATGGAAGAATTGATTAAAAACTTTAATATTCAAGGGATTAACAAAGCACCGGCTATTTTTGATATTGAAAAATTAAAATGGATTAACGGCGTTTATATTCGCAATATGAGCCTTGAAGACTTCCATAAAAAAGCGCTTCCTTATTATGAAAAAGCCATCAAGCGCAAGTTGGATTTAGAGACTTTGTCCAAGGTGTTGCAACCGCGCGTCAATGTGTTATCCGAAATTATTGATTTGGTTGACTTCTTTGATGAAATGCCGGACTATGATCTTGAAATGTATTGCCATAAAAAGATGAAAACCGACCTTGATATAACAAGAAAGGTTTTGCCGGTTGCGCTTGAGTTATTGCAAGATAAAAAAGCTTTCGAAAGCTTGGAAGCAATGCATGAAGCTTTAATGACATTGCCGGAAAAAATGGGTCTTAAAAACGGTCAAGTTTTATGGCCGATACGAACAGCCCTCACCGGCAAACAATTCACAGCCGGCGGGGCAACGGAAGCAGCCTATTTGCTTGGGCAAGAAGAAACCTTAGCGCGCCTTAAAAAAGCCATTGAAAAGGTAGGATAGAGCGTTTAGCCTCACTCAAACCTGATAAAAAACGCCGGTTTTATCCGGCGTTTTCTTTTACCGGTTTGATTTATTATTCCACTTATTACCATCTGGCTGAGTTCAAGTATGGGGTAAAACGTATGCCCATTTTTTTTATGATATCCTTTAACAGAAACACTCCCTCGCACCACCCCACGCCAGCTCAACTATACCCCGCACCACCTCACACCATACTACACCCAACCACCAGACCCCGCGCTACCACACCCCCACGCCAGCTCAACTATACCCCGCACCACCGCACGCCACACTACACCCAACCACCACACCCCCACGCCAGCTCAACTATACCCCGCACCACCGCACGACATACCCCACCGCCACACCACACTCCGCATCACGCCACACCTCACTACACCCCCTCCACACTATTCGACCACACCCAAG
>JAFXIF010000063.1 GCA_017533325.1 Alphaproteobacteria bacterium | reverse complement strand
CCGCAGATAGGGAATGGCTCGTGTATCCCTTCCGCAAGGCTCCAACTCCATACACGTCGCCATTCCTATCTTAGTATTTTATCGGTTTAAATTCTTTTTATCTAACGAACTTAAGAGGTCAAATTTTAAAAAGCTTTATCGCCACTAACTTATTATTTATTCAAAAAGTGGTTTTAAATAATTTTTATGTTAATGAGCATCTTTCCAATTATCTGCGACACCGATTTCAACAATAAGTGGAACAGAAAGCTGAACGGCATTTTCCATTGTTTCTTTTAAAAGAATTTTTGTTGCTTCAATATCCTCTTCTTTAACTTCTAAAACAAGTTCGTCATGGACTTGTAACAAAAGAGTGGCATCTAATGAAGAAGTCTTTAATTTTTTCTCAACTTGAATCATTGCCATTTTAATTATATCAGCTGCACCGCCTTGAATTGGAGCGTTGATGGCCGCTCGAGAAGCAAGTCCCTTTGTTTTGGGATCTTGAATTCCCCGAATAAAGCATTTTCTTTTAAACGGTGTTAACACATATCCGTTTTGAACGGCAAAATGAATCGTTTGATCCATATATTCCTTAATTTCCGGATATTCTTTTAAGTATGCATCAATATATTTTCCGGCATCCGTTCTTGAAATACCTAATTGATTTGATAACCCGAAAGCACTCATCCCATAGATAATGCCAAAATTAATAGCTTTTGCTTGACGTCTTAAATCAGCGGAAACCTCGTTAATTGGTGTGTTGAAAATTTGAGCTGCCGTTCTGGTATGAATATCCTCGTTATTTAAAAATGATTGCTTTAAATTTTTAATATCGGCAACATCAGCCATCAATCTTAACTCAATTTGCGAATAGTCAGCGGCAACAATTTTATATCCGGGTTTTGAAATAAATGCCTTTCTGATTTCTTTTCCGGCTTGATTTTTAATGGGGATGTTTTGCAAATTAGGGTCTGTTGAAGATAATCGCCCAGTGCTGGTAACCGTTTGCATATAAGAAGTATGAACTCTGCTTTGCTTATCGGTTAAGCCAAGCAAGGCATCAACATAGGTGCTTTTTAATTTGGAAACGGAACGATATTCCAGCATTACTTTTGCAATTTCATGTCCTTCATCAGCTAAAGCTTCAAGAACTTTAACATCAGTTGAGTAAGCGCCTTTCGCGCCTTTTTTCCCTCCAGGGAGTCCCATTTTCTCAAAAAGAATATTTCCAAGCTGTGCCGGTGAATTAATGTTAAATTCTTCGCCGGACAAAGCATAAATCTCTTTGGTTAAACGATTAATTTCTTCTGCAAAAAATATCTTTAAAGAACTAAGATGATTCCTATCAACCTTGATACCGCTTCTTTCCATTTGAAATAAAACTTGAACAAGCGGCATCTCAATATCAGAATAGATTTTCTTTAAATCCGTATCCGTTAATTTTTCATAAAGCTTGTGATAAAGCCTGAGCGTTATATCTGCATCTTCAGCGGCATAATCAAGCGCTTTGTCAAGCTCAACTTCATCAAAAGTGATTTTATCTTTTCCGCTTTTGCAAACATCTTGATATTTTATTGTTGTATAATCCAGATAAAGCGAAGCTAATTCATCCATGCCATGCCCATGTTCAACGCCGTTCAGAACATAGCTTAAAACCATTGTGTCTTCAATATTATTGATTTCAAAAGGAGTGTTTTTATATTCATTGGCAAAAATATGCAAATCATATTTGATATTGTGCCCGATCTTTTTAATGCTTTTATCTTTAAAAAGAGGCGCCAATTTAGAAAGAACAAAATCTTTATCCAGTTGGTTTTCAGCTTTTTTTATAGGGGCATTAAATGAAAATAAGTCATTAGACAGGTCTTCTTTTTTCCCATGTGCCAATGGAATATAGCAAGCAAGTCCCGGTTCAATGGCAAGAGAAATGCCAACAATTTGAGCTTCTTGTGTATTTAAAGAGGTTGTTTCCGTATCAACAGCAAAAGTTTTTTTCTTATGAATAAGGTCAATCCATTTTTCCAAATCTTTTTCTGTTTGAACAAGAGAATATTTTTTCTCAATAACAGTTTGTTCTTTTATTTTTGCAACACTGTTGCTTCTTGATATCGACCAATTTGAAATTTTAGCTTGTAAACTTTTAAAATTATTTTCAATCAAAAATGGTTCAATGGTTTCAAATTGAGGTTCTTTTGCTTTAAAAACGGATAAATCTGATGAAACAGGTGCTTGGTTATTCAAGGTAACCAATTTTTGTGAAATTAAAATTTGTTCTTTATCGCGCTCTAAAATATTACGCCTTTTTTCATTTTTAATTGACTGAATGTTATTAAGCAAATTTTCGAGCGATCCGAATTCATTAATAAGTGCGGCAGCTGTTTTGGGGCCGATACCCGTAGCCCCTGGAATGTTGTCCGTTGAGTCTCCCATTAAAGATTGAACATCAGTCACCTTATCCGGTAAAACGCCGAATTTATTTAATACGTCTTCATCCGTGATAATCTTTTTTTTCATCGGATCATATAAGGATACATGATCATTCATGAGTTGCATTAAATCTTTATCGGCCGAAACGATAGTTGTATGCCAACCTTTTTTTGTTGCAATATCAGAATATGTTGCAATTAAATCATCAGCCTCATAGCCTTCCATTTCAATCCAAGGGATGTTTAAAATTTCGCCTGCTTTTCGAATAAGCGGGAATTGAGGCACTAATTCTGGCGGGGTTTCTTTTCTGTTTTCTTTATAGGCAGGAAAGATGTCATTTCTGAAATTTTTTCGTTTGGCATCAAAAACAACAACAATATGTGAACACCTGTTTTCCAAAACAAGGTTCATAAGCATATTCATAAACCCATAGACTGCATTAACCGGCGTTCCGTCTGCTCTGGTCATAATCGGAAGGGCGTAAAATGCTCTAAAAATATATCCTGAGCCGTCAACAAGGCAAATGGATTCTTTTGATTCGGATGTCATTATTTTGTCGCTTTTTTAGAAGAGGTTTTCTTTTTTGTTTCTTTTATATCAACATAGGCCCCATCTTCATCATTTTCTTCATCCGTTACTAATTTAAGCTCTTCCTCTTTCTCTTTTTTAGCTTTTGCATTTTGCAAAGTTAACTCTTTTAAGGAGGTATAGGCAATTTTACAATGTTCTGAACAATAAGGCTTTCCCGTTACTGTGTCTGCACCGCAAAAATGAAAATCCTCATCTTTTGGATCACCGATCGGCCAGCGACATGAATTTAATTTTAAGTCCATTAAGGAAACTTTTTTTTGGTTAGTTAATTTGGCTTGTTTTTGCTTTTGTTCGCCTTGTTTTTGATTCTTTTTAATCGGGGAGGGACGGGATGCCAATTCTAAACGATGAACTTTACCGACAACGGCATTTTTAGACATCCCCAATTCTTTGCCGATTTCAATGGTGCTTTTTCCTTTAAGCCACAACTTTTTTAATAACTTAATTTTCTCTGGTGTCCAAACCATTTTAAAACTCCTTTTGTTTCAGGTGAGTATATCGTTTCTTTTTAAGTTAGTCAACAAAAATCATAATGCCACTCTCAATAAACTTTGTCTTAAAAATATTTTTTAATTGAGGTAAGTATTTTTTTACAAAGTATACGTCACCGCTTTTTGCTTGGTGCAGACGGCTATACATTTCAATAGGAGTTATATCTTCGGTTGCAAAATCACTTTCCGATAACTCTTTAAAATTATTGTTAAAGCGATTGTGATTGATTTCAATTGCCGCATTTAAATTGAGGTGCAAAATTTGAAAAGATTTGAAAATAAGATCTGCCTTTTTGGCAAACTCATCTAAAGACGAAAAATTATGTTTTTTTAAGAAGTCTGAAAAATTTTTTTCCTCTCCTGTTTTTTTAATCGAGTATATGAACATTTTAAAGGGATCGGCAATCGCTCTATGTATTTGAGTTCTTTGTAAATCTATCATATCCAAGGTGAATTTTTTTGAATCTTTAAGAGTTGATAGAAAAGAATCTAAATCTGAAATAACATTGCTTACATTTAAAATATCTTCTTCATTGAGGATTGTTTTTAAATAGCTATCAGTCGGTTTGTCGGAGAGATTAAATATTTTTTGAAGGGTGGGGTAAACTTGAGTTGCCTCTTCTTCATTCATTATAGAAAATGGATTGTTAAAAGCCATAACTTGTTGTGATTCCGGATGGGGAGGGTTCCAAAAATCCGGATCTAAATATATGTAAAAAAACGGGGATAAATTTTCCAAGTGATTTTTTGAAAATTCAATTAATTGAGGGGCAATAATTGTTGGTTTTTTATTTTTCCAAATAATGATTTCGGGATGAGTTTTGATTTTATGCGAAATAAATGGTGCCGCATGAATCATTGGGAAAACATATTGCCTTTTTTCATAAGGTGTTTGAAGGTAAAGCTTAATTCGTTGATCATCATCAAAAGCTTGATTGTAGCTTTCTTGAATTTTGGTTATATTACTTTTCTTGATTTTACCATGTAAAGGCAGAGATAACTCCACAAAATCTTCTTGTGATGAATTTATTAAGCTTAAATTTTCATTTGCCATCAACGTATTGCAAGATAAAAATGAAACAATGAAATAAAATACATATTTTTTTAACATGTTATTTCCCTTTTGAATTCAATGTCGGTAAAGAAATATTTTTTGTTTGTTGTTCAATGCCTTGTTTTAAATTTTGATGAATGTCAAGAATATAAGTTGATTTATAATACCTTTTATAAAAAGAAAGAATTGTTTTAGAATTTAATCCATAGCATAAATAAGGATTTAATATTTTTTCTTTAAAGTCATCTATATCTTTTATATAAAGAGGTTGAATTGTTTTTTTATAAAATATGAAAATTTCAATAAAATATATAAAAAGAATCCCATAAATTGAAATAAGATTTTGATGATACGCTTCCAAAATTAAAGGATGCATGATAATAAAAAATAAAATAAATCCGGTTAATATATATTTATAGGTTAAAAATAAAACACCAACTCCTTTTAAAATAAAGTTAAGAGGGATATTTAAAAATTTTATTTTATAAAGAGCGCGAAGGATTTTAGTTCTTAAAAGAGGTTTTTTGCATGATTTCTCAATGCGTTTGAAATCATTGAATATGCTAAATGTGAAATTTTTCTTTGTTAATAACATCAAAACACAAGGTTTTAAATCATTTATCTTTTTTAAAATATTTTCTCCTTTTTGGGCGGTTTTTTTAAGGGTATAAGCAGATATTAATAAATAAAGCGAAAGGATAACTAATGTGCCAATGCTTAAAAGAAGATTAAAATGTTTTTTTAAGAAATTTTGATCAAAACTAAGTGGTAGATTCTTTCCATTAAAAGTTTCAAAAACTCGGATATCAGCAAAAGCCGGAATGGGTCTTAAATTGGTGTAAATTGTATTGCCTTTGATATCTGTTGTGATTTTAACCCCGTTATGAATGGAAACATTATTGTTTCCGAACAATAAATCTTTTTGATAAGTAATGGGAATGTTCGGATATAAAACAATCGCCCGGAAACGATTAATCGGTAATGGCCATTTAGAGCCGGTTGTGCTGACAAAAAGTTGACTGACGGAATTTATATTTTGAATGCCGTTTTTTAAAATATATTTAAAATTAATTGAATGAACGCCGGCTGGAAATTCTTTGATGCTTTGAATTTGAAAGGAATCTTTTGATTGAGTAATGTCATAATTGATGCTTTTCCCGTTTACTTCAAAAGAAAGCACATTCACTTCAAACGGAACCATTTTTGTTTGATTTTTTAATGAAAGCGGTAAGATCCGTTCAATTTTTCTTGGTTTAGTTGTTACGAATTGAATATTTTCTTGTATCAAAAGGTTTTGATTATCAATAACTTGAATTTTAGAATAAAAATCAGTAGTATGATCAGTATTGCCGGCAGTTTCTTTAATTCCAAAAGGAGTTTTAATATTATAAATAAGATTTAAAGGGGTATCTGATTGTTGAAGCTCTTGCGCTGAGCTGACACTTAATTTTGGAGTGCTTTGTTTCTTGCTTCCACCGCCCATTTTCACAATGGGCTCACCGGTATAAACTTTTGAAATACGCTCTTTAAAATTACTTTGGTTATTTGGATCAAGCACTTTGTCCGGAGAGTAATTTTGAGCAAATGCCGTTAAATGAAGGATAAAAAAGCTTAAAAACAAAATGAGTCTCATTTAAATTCCCTTTTTTTCTTTTGCCGTACAAATATCAAAGAGCGGACAGGTTGAACATTTTGGATTTTTTGCCGTGCAAATATATCGACCATGTAAAACAAGTGATAAAGCAACATCTACCTGATAAGGGGCGGGTATAATTTTTTGAAGTTTAGTTTGAACTTCTTGCGGGGTTTTTCCTTTGCAAATATTAAGCCGATGACAAAGTCTAAAGACATGGGTATCAACACCGATAAGCGGTGCTTGATAAGCAACGTTTAAAAAGACACTGGCCGTTTTTTTGCCGACACCACTTAATGTTAATAAGGACTCAACACTATCCGGAACAATGCCGTTATGTTCTTCGATAAGCTGTTTTGAAAGGTTTATAATTGACTTTGCTTTATTATTAAAATAGTTAATAGAGCGGATATATTGTTTAAGTTTTTCTTCGCCAAGAGCTAACATTTCCTGTGGAGTTGAAGCAGTTTCAAACAACTTTTGTGTCACTTTGTTAACGCCTTTATCTGTGCTTTGTGCAGATAAAACAATGGCAACAAGCAAAGTAAAATGGTTTTTATAATTTAATTCACATTTAGGGTTGGGATATAGCTCAAATAAGCGATCCAGTAAAATTTTTAACGCCTCTTTTTTCAGTAACGCCATTTTAATATTCCCTTACTAAGATAAAGTTTGTTAACGTTTCTAACAGGTTGTTTTTGGATAATAAAGGTGTATCTTTTAATAAAGATATGGCTTCATTATGGATTAATTTTGCTTTTTCTAATGCATTGTCTTTTCCAAAAAGGGTAACAAAATTTGATTTATTTGCATTTTTATCCTTTTGAAGGGTTTTCCCGACAATTTTTTCATCGCCGACAGCATCCAAAATGTCATCTGTAATTTGAAACAAAATTCCGATTAATTGCGCGTATTTTTCAAGTTTATTAATAATGTCAGGACTTTTATTTGCCGCAACGGCTGGCGCAATGCAAGAAAACTTAAGTAAAGCACCTGTTTTTAATTTTTGCATTAAATAAATTTCTTGGGAAGATAATTCTTTTGTTTCGCCCTTTAAATCAATGAGTTGTCCGCCAATCATACCGTTAATGCCGGCACATTTTGAAAGTAAGCTGATTAATTGACAGCGAATAATGGCATCGGGATGTGTTTTTTCATCTGAAAGAACTTCAAACGCTTTTGTTAATAGAGCATCGCCGGTTAAAATAGCTGTTGCTTCTGAAAATTGAATATGACAAGTTGGTTTACCGCGCCGAAGAGTATCATTATCCATGGCGGGAAGATCATCATGTATCAAAGAATAGGCATGAACCGATTCAACCGCTAAAGCAATTTGGGTGGCGCATTTTAGGTCCAAGCCTAATAAATCGGAAATTGTAAACACCAAAAAAGGCCGTAATGCTTTTCCGCCTCCGATGAATGAATATTTTGCAGCTTCGTAAACTTCATTCTCTTCAAGGATAAGGTCCGGAAAAGACTTTAAAAAAGCCTCATCGGTTCGTTTTCTTGCTTCTTGTAATTTATCCGTTAATATTTTCATCAAAATCTTCCATCTGAGTGGGGGTAGAGTTATTGTCAATGACTAATATATCTATTTTAGATTTTGCATTTTTAAGTTTTTCTTCGCATAAATTTTTAAGCATAACACCTTTCTCATAAGCTTGAACGGCATCATCTAGTTTTACTTTGCCGGTTTCCAGCTGTCTGACAACAGTTTCAAGTTCCTGTAAGGCCTCTTCAAAAGAAAGATTTTTTAAATTTTCTGTCATATAAAATATCCTTTAGGCATGTTTGTGACCACAGCAACATTCTTTATCATTGCAAGTGCAAGCGTCTTCTTTTTTCTTTTTACAGCAACCTTTTTTCTTTTGAGGTGTATGTGTGGTTTCTTTAATAAAAAGTTCTTGTTCGGCAATAGAATCAATAAGGTCCCAAACGATTTCTCTTGTTGAAAAAAGCTGTTGTAAAACTCCGATATCCGTTTCTTTTTCTTCGGCTTTTTGAATAAGCTCCAAAATTTCTTCTTGCAATTTAAATGATTTATCGGAAACAAGTTTCATTTCTTCCCATAAAATTTTAGGGTTATGAGCTTGCTCGTTTAAATGGTTTAAGGCTTCAACTTTTTTTATAATTTTATCCATTTTTTTTACTCCTTTTTGAATTAAAAACAGTTTATATGAACTTCATATTAAATACAAGTCTTTTCTTTTAAAAGAAAAAAATATTGACAGGATAAGGCTACTCATATTACTATTTGATAAAGATTTGAACATTTACGGGGGACTTTTCGTTTAAGTTCATATAAGGAGTTTTATATGAAAAAAAATCTATTATTAACAGTGTGTGCTTTTTTTATTTCGGTAAATGCTTGGGCATTAGATCCGTTTTTGGTGTTAAATACCAAAGCGCCGGAGGGGTGTATTGATAAAGAAATAATAAAGAAACCGGTTGGATTGCCGGAATTATTGGAAATCGGAATTTGCAATAATCCTTTGTTAAATAAAGGATATATGCAATTAAAGGTGTCTGAAAGTTCTTATGGTGTTGCAAAATCAGAATATTTACCGAGTGTCAGTGTTGAGGGGTCTTTATCCAAAACATATTCAAGCGTTGAGCAGTCATCATCCGTTGAAAATGATCCTTATTCGGCAAATATAGCTTTATCATGGCTGATATATGATTTTGGCGGAAGGTCGGCGCGTCTTGAAAGAGAAAAAAAATATCTGGATGCTGCCGGTTTTCAATATAATGCTTTATTGAAAGATACTTTACTAAATATTAATAATGCATACTTTGAGTTATTGGGGGCTGAAGAAATTTTAAAAAGTGCTAAAACAAGTGAGGCCAGTTTTAAAAAATCTTATGAAGAATCTTCAAAACGATATGAATTGGGGTTGGTTTCTTTAAGCGATAAATTGCTTGCAAAAACAAGTTATGAAGAATCCAGATTAGAAGTTGTTCGTGCTGAAAATCAAGTTAAAACAAGTCAAGGACAATTGGCATTATTGCTAAACGTATCTCCTCAAACAAAATTTAATCTTTTAAAACCAAAGAACGATAAAGATTTAACAAAACTTGAAATGGGGGATATGAGTATTTCAAAAATGATTGAAACGGCTCTTTCCTTAAGACCTGAAATCCAACAAAGCCAAAAGGAAGTTGAAGCGGCTGTTGCCAATGTGAAAGCGCAAAAAGCCTCAGCATTGCCTAAAATTTCATTTTTGGCCAAAACAGGGATAAATGATAATTGGAGACAGGATAATTTATATCAATATAGCTCTTCTGTCGGAGTGAACTTTTCTGTTCCCTTGTTTACGGGATTTTCAGATACCTATAAAATAAAAGAAGCAGAATATCAAAAAGAGCAGGCGCTGTTTTCAAAAGAAGATATTTATGAAACCGTTAAAAACGAAGTATGGAATGCCTATCATGATTATAAAACAGCGGTTTCTTCTTATGATATCAGCAAAAAAGCATTGGAAAGCGCCAAAGAAAATGAGCGGGTTGCTTTTGCTTCCTATCAAGTGGGCAAAGGTGATATTTTAAACCTGTTAACCGCCGGATCTCAGCTTTCAACGGCAAGAAAAGAAGTTATTGTTGCTTATTATTCTGTTTTAACGAGTAAAGCAAAGCTATATAGGGCTATAGGGAGATTTTAATGAAAAAATTTTTATTGTGTGTTGTTTTGTTTGGAATAATCGGAAGTTTGATTTTTGCCTTTAAAGGCAAAGAAGCTGAACTGAAGGCAACGGATTTTGAGATTTTAACGGTTGAAAAGGGGCGGATTGTTGAAGAAGTAACGGCGTCCGGTAAAATTCAACCGATTAATACGGTGAGCGTTGGCACGCAAGTTTCCGGTATTGTTGAGCATGTGTTGGTTGACTATAATGACGAAGTCAAAGAAGGTCAGTTGTTGGCCAGATTGGATACGGCTGTTTTAGTTGAAAATAAAAATGATGCCAAAGCGCGTCTTGATTTAGCGCATGCCAAAAAGAAAGTGGCGGATTTAAATTTTAAAAGATATGAAAAACTTTTTAAAGATAAGCTGATTGCAAAGGCAACCTTGGAAGAAGCGGAAGTTAATTTGGCGATAGCGGATGCGGATGTGTTAACCGCAACGGCTGATTATAATAAAGCAGAACGCAATTACGGGTATGCTCAAATAACTTCGCCGGTTTCGGGAACTGTTATTTCAAAAGAAGTGGAACAAGGGCAAACAGTGGCCGCCAGCCTTCAAACACCGACTTTATTCACAATAGTTGAAGATTTGTCAAAAATGCAAATTGAAGCAAGCATCGCTGAAGCCGATATTGGCGCGATTAAATCCGGTATGAAAGCCACTTTCAGTGTAGATGCCTATCCGGATGATTCTTTTGAAGGGGTTATCAAACAAGTCAGGTTGTCGCCGACTGAAGAATCAAATGTGGTAATGTATACCGTTGTGATTGAAGTGGATAACTCTTCGCGTAAACTTCTCCCCGGAATGACAGCGTTTGTTCAAATTATTATTCATGATGTCGCTGATGTTTTAAGGATACCGACAGCGGCTTTGCAATATAAACCCAATGCTTTTGTTCGCAAATTTTTGCCGAAAGTCTCCTTAAATTTAAATCCGAATCAAAGCGTTGTATACCAATTTAAAAACGGAAAAATATATCCGATTGTGTTTACAAGAGGGATTATGGATGCCTCTTATGTTGAAGTTAAGGATGGCTTAAAAGAGGGGGATTCTTTCATTACGGAATATATTCAAAAGAATGGCAGGAAATAATGAAACAAGAAAAACAAACGGTCATTGAAGTCAAAGATTTATGCAAAACATATTATATGGCGGCAGGAATGAGCCAGTCGGTGTTAAAGCATATCTCTTTTCAAATAAAAGCCGGAGAGTTTGTTGCCATTATGGGGCATTCGGGATCTGGTAAATCCACTTTAATGAATATTTTGGGTTGTTTGGATCGGCCGACAACCGGGAAATATTATTTACAAGGGGAGTTGGTTTCATTAAAAACGGATAATGAGCTTGCTGTTGTTCGAGGGGAAAAAATAGGATTTGTTTTCCAAAACTTTAATTTGTTGATGAAACGAAGTATTGCCGATAATGTGTCCATGCCGTTGATTTATCGGGGTGTTAAAGAAAAAGAAAGATATAAAAAAGCCGTTGAAATGCTTGAAATTGTTGGCCTTAAAGGATATGAAGATAGATTGCCGAGCCAAATTTCCGGTGGTATGCAACAACGTGTTGCCATTGCAAGGGCTTTGGTGAATAATCCCTCCATTATTTTTGCAGATGAGCCGACCGGTAACTTGGATACGGCAACTTCTGATGAAATTATGGCTCTTTTTACAAAATTAAATCAACAAGGAATAACCATTGTTTTGGTGACCCATGAAGAAGATGTGGCTGATTTTGCGGGCAGAATGATTAAAATTCATGATGGTCAAAAAGAATATGATGGGTTGCGCTCAAAATATAAAAAGGAGAATTGATGTTTTTTCAAATTATCAAAGAAGCATGGATTTCAATCGGCGCTTATAAGCTCAGAACTTTTTTAACAATGCTGGGTATTTTAATCGGTGTTGCCGCCGTTGTTTTAATGGTGGCTGCCGGTCAAGCAGTTCAAATTGAAATCACGAAAACATTTGATTCTATGGGAACAAACCTGATTATTATCGGCCCCGGCGAAACAGTAAGCGGGGGTGTTCGAGGCGGAAGAGGACGTCCGAGTGTCACTTTTGATGATGTGGAATCCTTAAAAAATTTAAAAGATGTAAAAACCGCTTCTTATTTGGTTAATTTTGCGGTCCAAGCGGTTTATGGTTCAAATAATTATGGAGTCAGCGTAGCCGGAACAACGCCGGAATATCTTGAAATCGGAAACTGGGAAATTGATAAAGGGGCGATGTTTACCCAAAAAGATTTAAAAACCGGGCGTCCTTATGTGGTCATCGGGCAAACAATTGTTGATGAACTTTTTGGATTGCAAGATCCGATTGGTAAAGTCATTCGCTTAAAAAGCCGTCCGTTTACCGTTATCGGAACATTAAAGCCAAAAGGAGATGGTTTAATGGGGGATGATCAAGATAATATCGTGATGATGCCGGCAACAACTTTTCGGCAACGAATTCACTCCGGATTTCGTCCGCAATTTACAAATGTTGCTTTTGTCAAAACGGTTAGCGAAGATAAAATGGAAGCTGTTGCCAATCGGATTGAATATCAGTTAAGGGCCAGACACCACCTCAGAGAGGGCGTTGACAATGATTTTACCGTCCGTTTGATGACGGATATGGTTGAAAAAGTCAGGAATGTCGGCTTTATTCTTTCACTTTTGCTAGCCTCTATTGCTTCGATTTCCTTGCTTGTCGGAAGTATCGGGATTATGAATATGATGCTTGTGTCTGTAACGGAAAGAACGCGGGAAATTGGGACAAGAAAAGCTTTAGGCGCATCAAATAAATGGATTATGTTCCAATTTTTAACTGAATCAGTGATTATTTCCTTTATGGGGAGCTTTGTTGGGATGGTGTTGGGAATCTTGTTATCGCAAGGTGCTGGTGCCTTTTTGGGTAAAGAAGTCCCGATTTCAATGTGGTCGGTGATTATTTCTGTGACCGTCGCCGTTGTTGTCGGCGTTGCCTCCGGTTTGATGCCGGCTTTAAAAGCAATGAAACTGGATCCGATTGATGCGTTAAGGTATCAGTAAGCTTCTTTTCTTAAAATATGGATTGGGTAATTTGACTTAAGCTAACTTGTTTTTTAGCTATATTATCAGTTGGATATATCTTGAACAGGTCTATTTGTAAGCCGCCTTTATGTAATTCATCCATTAATATTGTCTATCCTCTTATAATATATATTACCCTGTTTAAGAATATCTGATAACTATTTGATATTTAATAAATATAGAAAAACAAAAACCCATTTTATTTAATGGGATTTTTTGTGCTTTTTGGGTCGGAAATCTAACGGTCGTTTTTCTTGCCGAACTTTTTCCTTTCCATACTTTTATTATACCATGGGTTTGAATTTTCGTGTCCAAAAATTTTCAAAAAAAATTACTTGTTTTTTGATATTTTCTTTTAGCTCATTGATTTTAAAGGATTATTTTTTATTAAAAATTTGCATAAAAATTGATGAAAAACTTGTTTTTTATGTTTTTTGTTACAAAAAAACCGGTTAAAAATCAGCAAAAAATAACCTGTTTTAAGGCCTCATTTTTATGCCAAAAAACCGGCAAATCTAACGACCGTTAGATTTCCGGGCTTTTGCTATTCCAAAACAATTAACAAAAGGAAAAAACATGTAAACATTTTTTATTTTTAAAGGAGGCATCCCATGACAAATTATTCAAGAACAACTTTGCGCGAACTTAAAAAACGATATTTAAATGTTTTAAAGAAATGCCTCCTAGCGAACCTGCTTGCTTTTTCTTTTGTTTTGCCGAGTATGGCGGAAATAGCTAGTGAAGATAGATTGGTAAATTCTGGTGAAAAAACTTATATCCAAGGTGTCACGTTTGAGGATTTAGAGTATGTTGCTTCGGCTGGAGGCTCTTACGGTGGGGCGATTTATAATAATGGCACCATTACATTCGGAGAGCTTGCGACGTTTGAGGGGAATACATCTTCAGCTTCAAGTGATGCCATTGGTGGTGCTATATATAATGGTACTAATGCAGTGCTGACCTTTAATGGTGAAGCGTTATTTAAAAATAACACAGCAACCCGCGTAGAGAAAGCGGATGGAACACTATCTAGTGGAAACTCTCACGGTGGGGCGATTTATAATTATTTGGGAAGTATCACATTCGGTGGACTTGCGACGTTTGAGGGGAACACGTCTTCAGTCACAGATGGCTATTCCTACGGTGGGGCGATTCGCAGTAATGCTGGTTCAGTTGTATTTAAAGATACGGATAACAACACAGAAACGCCAGCACTTCCGAATATTACATACGGTATGACATTCAAGGGTGATACATTGTTTACCGGCAATAAGGCAGAATCTGAAACTAAAGATACACAAGGTGGGGCGATTTGGAATCAGGGTTATATGCTTTTGTCAGGGAAAAATACGTTTGGTGGATATGAGGTTGATAAAAACGGGGAATATGTCCTTGATTCAGAAGGGAAGAAAATCTCACTGGGTAACCAAGCAAAACGAGGTGGTGCGATTTATAACACTGGCGGTAAAAAAGAAGGTGATGTTATTGCATACGGTATGACACTTGGCAAATCAACCTTTATGGGCAATACAGCTCTTACCCGAGGTGGTGCGATTTATAACACTGGTTATATGAATTTTACAGATGAAGCAGTGTTTGAGGGGAATAAAGTTGAAAGTGAAAATTTAGAGGTGAATGGCAGTGCTATATATAATAGTGGCTCCATCACATTTGGTGCACTTGCGACGTTTGAGGGGAACAAGTCTTCAGCCACAGGTAGCCACGTCTACGGTGGGGCAATTCGTAATGAGGGTGCGAATGCAGTGCTGACCT
>JAFXIF010000062.1 GCA_017533325.1 Alphaproteobacteria bacterium | reverse complement strand
CGCCGGAAGTTGGCTTAAGATATCTCTCTGTCAAACAAGAGGGATACACGGATACGCTTGGGACAACGGTTAGCGGAACTCGGAGCGATTACTTAACGGCCTTAGTTGGTGTTAAAGGCATTTGGGATATGGGCGCTATTCGCCCAACAGCAGGGGTAACGGTTGGATATGATGTCATCAGCGATGATGTGTCAGCGCTCAACACCCTTGCCAATGGTGCAAGTTATACGGTGAACGGCGAAGCGTTGGATCGCTTAAGCACCACGCTCACAACCGGTATCGAGGCCGACCTTGGCGATCGCACCACACTCAAACTTGAGTACTCCGGCACATTCAGAAAAGAATATCAGGATCATAGCGGAATGCTCAAATTAGAAATGCGGTTCTAAACAGCATCTGGGGGCGCTTCTCAACACTCATGTACCTTCTCTTTGTACACTACGTGTTGTGAATCGCCTCCCAGCTATCTGTTTATCTTCCACATTTTGGAAGTTCGTTTTTAAAAATTTTTTTCGCCACTAACTTATTTATTTTTTTTAATTTTAAAATCAATCTTTATGCATCACATGAAATCGAGAAAATAATATTTTACTATCTGTTTATTTTCTGCATTTAAAAAACAGTGTTAAAAAAGCGAGTCAATCGACTCGCTTTTTTATTTTTTTAAACATCTTATTCAGCAGATTCTGTTTCAACAACAGTTTCTTCGCCATGTTCTTTATGATGTTTTTTCTTATGAGATTTTTCTTCCAATTCGACCGGTTCACCAGTTGTTTGATCAACACGTTTCATTGAAAGTTTGATTTTTCCGCGATTGTCAATGCCTAAGCAAACAACTTTAACTTTATCGCCTTCTTTCAAAACGTCTGAAACTTTTTCAACGCGGTGTGGTGCAATTTCAGAAACATGAACCAATCCATCTCTTGTTCCCATAAAGTTAACAAAAGCACCAAAGTCCATTAATTTAACAACCGTTCCATCATAAATTTGTCCGATTTCCGGTTCACAAACAATGCCTTTAATCCAGTTCAATGCTTTTTCTCCGGCTTCGCCATCAACAGAAGCAATATGAATTAAACCATCATCATCAATATCAATTTTGGCACCTGTTGTTTCAACAATTTCTCTGATAACTTTACCACCTGTTCCAATCACATCACGAATTTTTTCCTTATCAATTTTATAAGAAATAATACGTGGAGCATTCGGGCTTAATTCAGCGCGTGGTTCAGCCAAAGATTCAGCCATTTTTCCTAAAATGAATAAACGACCTTCATGAGCTTGTTCAAGAGCAATAGCCATAATTTCTTTTGTGATAGATGTGATTTTAATATCCATTTGAAGAGCGGTCACACCATCTTTTGTTCCGGCAACTTTAAAGTCCATATCACCTAAGTGATCTTCATCACCCAAGATGTCAGATAAAACAACGAATCCATCTTTTTCTTTAATCAAACCCATAGCGATACCGGCAACCGGTTTTTTCATTGGAACACCGGCATCCATTAACGCTAATGTTGACCCACAAACCGTTGCCATAGAAGAAGAACCGTTAGATTCCATAATTTCCGAAACAACACGCAATGTGTATGGGAATTCTTCTTTGCTTGGCAACATCGGGTGAATGGCACGCCATGCGAGTTTTCCGTGACCGATTTCGCGACGCCCCGGAGAACCCAAACGACCAACTTCACCAACGGAATATGGCGGGAAATTGTAATGCAACATAAAGTGTTCTTTATATTCGCCTTGTAAAGCATCAATGATTTGTTCATCTTCACCCGTTCCAAGTGTTGCCGTCACAAGAGCTTGCGTTTCTCCGCGTGTAAACAAAGCAGACCCATGTGTTTTCGGTAAAACATTTACTTCTGTTTCAATCACACGGATTGTTTTTGTATCACGGCCATCAATTCTTAATCCGGTTTCTAAAACCATATCACGAACTGTTCTTGCTTCAAGTTCATGGAAAACTTTATCGCAAATCGCATCTTCTGCTTCTCTTTCAACAAATAAAGCATGCGCTTTTTCGCGAATTTCATTCACCTTGTTTAAACGGTCTAATTTATTGTGAATATGATAAGCTTCTTTTAATTCTTCGCCTAAATTTTCCAAAATTTCAGCACGAACAGTTGCATATTCAGCCGGTTCTTCTTTAACTTCCCAAGGATCTTTTGCGCATTCTTCGGCTAAAGAAATAATCATATCAATAACCGGTTTAATGCTTTCATGACCAAAAGCAACAGCGCCAAGCATTGTTTCTTCTGAAAGTTCTTGAGCTTCAGATTCAACCATCAAAACGCCTTCTTTTGTTCCGGCAACAACCAAATCCAATTTACTGGCTTTAATTAAATCCAAATCCGGATTTAAAACATATTCGCCATCAACATAACCAACTCTGGCACCGGCAATCGGACCTAAAAACGGAATGCCGGAAATTGTTAAAGCGGCAGAAGCACCAATCATTGCAATAATATCCGGTTGTGTTTTTAAATCATGACTTAATAATGTTACCGTTACTTGTGTTTCATTGTTAAATCCTTTAACAAACAAAGGACGAATTGGACGGTCAATTAAACGAGATGTTAAAATTTCAGCTTCAGACGGTTTACCTTCGCGCTTAAAGAATCCCCCCGGAATGCGACCGGCTGCATAGCTTTTTTCAATATAGTTAACTGTTAATGGAATAAAATCTTCAAAAGTGTCCGGTGATTTTTTGCTGGCACAAACAGCAGCGTGGACCATTGTGTCCCCATAACGAACAATCACGGCACCATCAGCTTGACGTGAGATTTTTCCTGTTTCAATGGAAAGTGTCTTTCCCCCCCAAACGATTTCTTTCTTAAATGTTTTAAAAATTGTCATTTTCTTTTCCTTCATACATACATAAAGACTTAAAACCCATTTTTAAGTCTTGAAAGGGGACCATCCCTTGATGACCCCCTTTAAAATCGATAGGTTATTTACGTAAACCTAAACGTTTGATGAGTTCACCATAACGGTTTTCATCATCTTTCTTTAAATAAGCAAGCATACGACGACGATTTGAAACCATTTTTAACAAACCACGTCTTGAATGGTGGTCATGTTTATTTGATTTCATGTGTTCTGACAAATAGTTAATTTTAGCTGTCAAAACTGCAACTTGAACTTCCGGTGACCCTGTGTCCCCATCTTTGATTGCATAATCTGCGATAATTTGCTTTTTCATTTCTTTTGAAAGCGACATCGTTATTTTCCTTTCTTAAATTTAAGTTAATTTTCTTTTGGAAAAACTCGAAAAGGTTTAAATAATCCTTTTTCAAATTTCGCCAAAGCGATTGGTTCTTGATCCAAAGCAAAAGCGATTACCTGTCCCATTTGAAAAACTTTGTTATCGCAAATGGTTTTAGCTTTAATGGCTTTACCTTGTCTCAACATACTTGCCGTTTCGTTATCTACAGCCAGCACCAAGATGTCGTCCAGTGCGGTTAAAATACCGATAAGCGGCAAATTCGATGTATTATACTCTTCTTTTTCGAATTTTTCAAGTAAAATCGAATGGTTAAGCGAAAAAGGTCCGCATTTTGTTCTTCTTAAAAGAGTAATATGACCATAACAGCCAAGTTTTCTTCCCATGTCATGCCCCAAAGAGCGAACATACGTTCCTTTTGAACAAACAACTTCAAAAAGAGTTTTTCCATCTTCATGGGATAAAATTTTTAATTCTTTAATTGTTACCAAACGCGGCTTTAATTCAACTTCAACACCTTTTCTTGCCAAATCATAAGCCCGTTCTCCATTAATTTTAATTGCAGAATATAAAGGCGGAACTTGAGAAATTTCGCCAATAAAAAATGGCAAAACAGATTCTATTTCCTCTTTAGATGGCCTTTTATCAGATTGAAAAACAACCTCCCCTTCCACATCATCCGTTGAAGTTTCTTTTCCCCATGAAACTTCAAATTGATATACCTTTTCCCCATCCATAACATAAGGGATTGTTTTTGTTGCCTGTCCTAACGCTATCGGCAACACCCCCGTTGCCAATGGGTCCAATGTTCCGGCATGACCGATTTTTGAGGGATGCAAAAGCCGTTTGAGACGGTTAACAACAGTTGTTGATCCCATATCATACGGCTTATCAATAATTATCCATCCATTAATTTGATTAACAATTTTTGCCATTCAAATTAAAACTCTTCTTCGATTTCTTTTTCAACGTCAGCGCGAACTTGCGGCGTATTCAAAAGTTGATTGATGTGTTCAGAAACCGCAAATCGCTTATCCGCCTTAAAAATAATATCCGGCACAATGCGCAAACGAACAGCTTTTCCAATACGGTAACGAAAAGCGCCTTTATGCAAATTTAAAAGCTTAATTTGCTCATCAACATCCGTATCCCCAATCGTTTCAACAAATGCTGTCGCATAGGATAAATCGGGCGAAATAGTTACTTGCGTAATCATTGTGAAGGAAGGTTTTAATCCGTCAATAAAAAGCTCATCTTGAGAAAGCATTTTTGCAATAACATGACGAATCTCTTCTGCAACACGAAGTTGACGTTGACTTGGGGCTTTAGATTGCCCTTTTTCTGTTTGCTTCATCAAAACCTCCTATACATCGAAGTTAAGTTTAACGGCAATTTCTTCCATTTCAAAACATTCAATCATATCACCAACTTTGATATCATCATAATTTTCAAAACTCATACCGCATTCATAATTTTCCCGAACTTCTTTAACATCATCTTTAAAGCGTTTAAGTTGACTGAGAGCCCCTGTGTAAATCACAACGGAATCGCGAAGCAATCTAACTTTTGCACCGCGCTTGACAAGACCTTCTTTAACCATACATCCAGCGATTTTACCAACTTTTGAAATTGAGATAACTTGTCTGACCTCAGCATATCCCAAAATCTTTTCTTTAAATTCAGGTTCAAGCAATCCTTCAACAGCCTGTTTCATATCATCAGCGACATCATAAACGATTGAATAATAACGAATATCAACCCCATCGCGTTTTGCCATTTCTCTAGCCGTCGGATTTGCACGAACATTAAACCCGATAATAATCGCTTTAGAAGCACGAGCCAATGTAACGTCTGATTCGTTAATCGCCCCAACAGCACTATGTAACACATGAACTTTTACTTCATTATTAGCAATCTTTGAAAGAATCCCATTTAAAGCTTCAACAGAACCTTGAACGTCCCCTTTAATTAAAACAGGCAATTCTTTGATTTCGCCAGCTTTAATTTTTGCCAACAAATGTTCAGCGCTACTCATTGTTTTAACTTGTAATTGTTCACGAGCTTTTCTTTGACGATAAGCTGAAATTTCTCTGGCTTGAGCTTCAGAATCGACAACAACAAAATCATCACCGGCTGCCGGCGTTCCTTGTAAACCGATTACTTCAACCGGTTGAGATGGTAATGCTTTGTCAACACGTTGCCCTTTATCATTAAAGAGTGAACGAACACGACCCCATTCTTGACCGGAAATAAAGATATCTCCGACATTCAATGTTCCTTTTTGAATTAAAACAGTGGCAACAGAACCGCGACCTTTATCCATTCTTGCTTCAACAACAACACCTTCTGCTGTTCTTTTTGGAGATGCTTTCAAATCCAAAACTTCAGCTTGCAATAAAATGGTTTCAATCAATTTATCCAAATTAATGCGTTTTTTAGCTGAAACTTCAACATCTAACACTTCGCCCCCCATTGATTCAACAACAACATCATGTTGTAATAAATCTGTGCGGACTTTTTGTGGATTTGCTCCCGGAACATCAATTTTATTAATTGCAACAACAATTGGAACTCCAGCGGCTTTAGCGTGGTGAATAGCTTCAATTGTTTGAGGCATAACGCTATCATTTGCCGCAACAACTAAAACAACCAAGTCGGTTACTTTTGCACCTCGGGCACGCATAGCCGTAAACGCTTCATGCCCCGGTGTATCAATAAATGTAACCTTTTGACCTTCTGATAACATCACCTGATAAGCACCAATATGTTGAGTAATTCCGCCGGATTCTCCACCGGCAACATTTGAAGAGCGCAAAGCATCCAATAATGAAGTTTTACCATGGTCAACGTGTCCCATAACAGTTACAACAGGAGAACGCGGTGCCAAGTCTTCCGGCAAATCTTCTTCTTTTTTCAAAATATCTTCCACATCCGATTCGGCAACGCGTTTTGCTTTGTGTCCCAATTCTTCCACAACCAATTCAGCGGTATCCGCATCAATTGTTTGTGTAATTGTAACCATCATACCAAGTTTCATTAAAACTTTAACAACAGCTGCACCTTTTTCGCTCATACGGTTAGCAAGTTCGGCAACCGTAATTGTTTCCGGAATAACAACTTCTCTGATAACTTTTTCCTGAACTTTCGGCTCCATGTGTTTTAAACGTTCTTTTTTTCTAGAGCGTTTAATAGAAGCCAAAGACCTGCGCTGATGGCGAACACCATCTTCCATATCGTCACCATCAGAATCACTGACACTCATATTTCTATAAGCATTCATATTCATTTTTGAAGAACGCTTTTCTTCATGATATCCGCGATTGCGACCACGATCATCTCCTTCAGATTCTCGTTCTTTTTTGCGAGAGAACTGAACCGGTTCAGAAGTTTGTTTTTTCTCAAATTTCTTTTCTTGTTTTTCTTGAACGGGTTCTTCTTGAACTTTTTCTTCAACTTCCGGCTGAACAGCAACTTCTTCTTTTATAACTTTTTCTTCAGCTTCTTTTTGAGCTAACAATTTTTGCTCTTCTTCACGTTGTTTTTGTTCTGCTTCTAATTTAGCTTTTTGCGCAGCACGTTGTTGAGCTTCTTGAATAAGCTTTAATTTTTGACTTGCCTCACTTGAAAGAACGTTTGCCGGCTGATCTGTTGTTATAACACGTTTTTTACGAACCTCAACCTGAACCATATTTGACTTGCCCGTCCCAGTATTTTGACGAACATGCGTATTCAAAGAAAGAGTTTTATTCTTTAATTCCAAAGTCTTTCCTGATAACGAGAGTTGTTTTTTTTCTTCAGCCATTGCTTATCCTTTCTTTTCAATACCTTTTAAAAGGCTTATCTTCTTCATGGTTTGCTCTAAAACATCAGCAATTTTTTTATCTGTAACTGCTACATGAACCTGACTTTCCTGTCCGGTAATTTCCCCTAATTCTTCACGGGTAAAAAAATCAAAAATTAAAAAGTTATCCACAGGACGATATAATTTTTTACGGCCGTTTTCTGCCGAATCCTCTGCTTCAAATGCTAATTGAACAGCTCCTGCTTCAATTGCTTTTTTAACACCTTCATATCCAAAAACCAAAGAACCGGACTTGCGCGCAAATCCAATTAGTTTTAAGGCTTTTTCTTTTAATATAGCCAAAACAATTCCTTCAAAATTTTCAGGAATTTTGACCGTTCCTTTTGCTGCTTTATAAAAAATCTTTTTTTGAACGGCTTGTTCAAAATTTTCTTTTAACGGATATAACCAAATACCGCTTCCCGGCAATTTTTCATTCGCATCAAAAACAACCTCTTTTGAGGGAGAGATAACAAACCTGATCATCTCTTCCCTCGGATAGAAGTTTTTTGTCACGAAACAACATTTTAACCCTGTTTCGGCAGCGCGTTTATGCTGATGTCTGTTAATTTTATTCAAACCAGTGTTCCCGTGCTCTCATGATTAATGCATTAGCATCTTCTTCACTAATTGAACCTTTTCCTAAAATTTCAATCAATTCATCAGCTGCCAAATCCGCTAAATCATCTAATGTTTTAATATTGTTTTCGCCTAATTTAACCAAAACATCCAAAGACAAGCCGTCAAAATCTTTCAATGAGTTATCAAGATTTAATTCTTCAACTTGTTTTTCCATTGAGTCTTGTTTCATAATTAAGTAAGCTTTTGCTCTGTTTTGAAGCTCTTCAGCCAAAGCATCATCAAATCCTTCAATACCGGCCAATTCGTTCATTGAAATAAAGGCAATATCTTCAACTTTTGAAAAACCTTCTTGAATAAGTAAGTGAGCCATCATGTCATCAATATCTAATGCTTGCATAAAGAGTTCAACGCGCTCTTTTGTTTCATTAATGCGATGTTCTGATTCTTGAGCTTCATTCATCATATCAATGTGCCAACCGGTTAATTGACTGATTAAACGAATGTTTTGACCTCTGCGTCCAATCGCTAAAGATAATTGTTCTTCACTTAAAACAACTTCAACATTTTTGGATTCTTCATCAATCACAATTTTCAAAACTTCGCTTGGAGCCAAAGCGTTTACAATGAACGTTGCAGGATCAGATGACCATTGAACAACATCAATTTTTTCACCTTGCAATTCTTGAACAATAGCTTGAACACGAACCCCACGCATACCGATACAAGCACCTCTTGCATCCAAAGTATTATCTTTTGACCAAACGGCAATTTTAGCTCTTGAACCCGGATCGCGTGAAACAGATTTCACTTCAATTGTTCCATCATAAATTTCAGGAACTTCAGCCGCAAACAATTTTGCCAAAAATTGCGGATGAGAACGGCTTAAAAAGACTTGCGGACCTTTAACTTCAGCACGAACATCCAATACATAAGCGCGCAATCTGTCACCCACACGATATGTTTCTCTCGGGATTAATTCATCTCTGCGAAGCAATGCTTCAACATGGGATACTTCAACAATTAAATTACCACCTTCAACGCGTTTAACAATCCCGCTGACAATTTCACCTTTACGGCTTTTCATTTCATTATATTGACACATTCTTTCCGCTTCACGAACCTTTTGTGTAATAACTTGTTTAGCTGTTTGAGCAGCAATACGACCAAAATCCATTGGCGGTAAAGGGTCAATAATGACATCACCCAATTTTAATGAAGAATCTTTCTTTTGAGCACTTTCTAATGAAATTTGAGTAAATTCATCTTCAACAACTTCAACAACCGTAATGTAACGAGCCATTTCAATAGCTCCCGTTTGCGGATCAATTTTTGTTCTGATATCATATTCAGGACCATATTTTGAACGACCGGCTTTTGAAATTCCTTGTTCCATAGCTTCTAACACATCTTTTTTAGAAATGTTTTTTTCACGGGCCAATAAATCAGCCATTTGAATAAGTTCCGGTCTTGGAAGAGTTGCAATTTGCATTGTTATTCCTTTCTTTACTATTTTTTGGGTTGTTTTTGCATAATGGTGTCTGTTAACAATAATTTTGCTTTTGAAATTTCAGAAAAAGCAATTTCAAGACGTTGATCTTCAAAAGAAAAATGAACAGTATGAGTTGTTTCATCATAACTTAAAATTTTTCCTTTAAAACGCTTGCGCCCATTAATATCATGAAATGTTTCAATTTTAGCATCAAATCCGGCAAATCTTGAATAATCGGATTCGCGGACCAACGGCCTATCAACACCTGGAGATGAAATTTCAAGCATATATTTATTTTGAAAAATATCTTCCACATCCAATAAGGCAGAAGCCGTTCTGCTAATCTTTTCACAGTCAGAAAGAGTCATTGCATTTCTATCTTCCCTTTCCGCCATAATCTGAACAGTTTTAACATCTCCGCCTTGAATTGAAATACGAACGATTTCATATCCTAAGCTTGCCAAGGACGGCGCCAACATATCAGTTAACTTTACACATATTTCCATTTCTTTTCCTTTATCAAAAAAGGTGAGCCAAACGGCCCACCCTCATTAAACTATTGAGAATATGACTGTATTATATATATTTTTTTTAGAAAATACAAGAACTTTTTTAAAAAAATATAAAAAAACAATGAAAAAACTTTAAAAAGATAAAATAGCTTGCAAAATTTCAGAAAATAACATTTAAATTAAAGAAGAAAAAAATAATTATGGGGACTAAAATGTTGTTTTCAAAAAAACCACCGATGATATCGGATACTCAATTACAAAACCAAGAAGAATCGATAACCAAACCGCATACGGACGGAACAAAAATTCCAGACCCGATACCTTCTTTGCAAATGCCGGAACCACCCGCTTTTAAAGACGCTGCTTTTATGCCAAAAGCCCCCGTTATTCAGCAAGAATCCTTTACACCTCAACCGGCAATCGCGCCCATTGAGGAACCTGTAATTGTTGAAGAAAAAATGGAACCGCATGAAGAAATAAATGAAAACGGAAAAAAAGTTTTTAAAGCCAAATCTGTTAAAGATGTTAATTTTTCGGATATTTGGTTTACACCGGAAAAAATTGCTTACATTCGCGATAAGAACACAAAATTTGCACTTGTTCCGTTCGAAACAGAAGACCTGGATGACTTTTTAAAGATTTTAGAACAAGGCTATCAAGGTTCTGCCAGTTATGCTATTCGTTTTTTAAATGAAGCTTATCGTGTTGAACGCGTTGTTACAACAACAGGGATTCAATTTAACTGTCGTAAAATGCCAACAAGCACACCAAGCATCTATAAACTGGGTTTGCCGGATCCGATTGTTAAATATATGACCTCTTTAGCAACCGAATCGGGGCTTATTTTACTTGCCGGTCCAACCGGTATGGGAAAAACAACAACCGTTTCGGCATTGGTGAAAGAGTTTTTGGAAACACATGGAGGATTCTTATATACAATTGAAGATCCGCCTGAAATGCCTCTTGATGGCCTTTATCAAGCTAAAAATGGAGGTCTTGGGCTATGCAAACAAAGTCCGGTTGAAAATGAAAGATGGGGCGATGCATTAAAATCAGCCTTACGTTCGCGTCCAAGATATATTCTTGTCGGCGAAATCAGAACGCCGGAAGTCGCTTCTCAAGCCCTACGCGCCGCCACATCCGGACACCTTGTTCTTTCAACCATTCATGCCAACAGCGTGGAAGATGCTTTAAATTCAATTATAAAATATGCTTCCGGTGCCGGTTTAGATGAAAAATTAGTTTGCGACTTGTTGGCGCGAGGAATTTTAGGAGTCGTTCATCAACAATTAGAGGGAACAACAAATTTAAGACCGGTTATTCATACCGCATTTGCAAATCCAAATCCATTGGTTGCCTGTCAAATGCGCATGACTATCAGAGAAGGAAAAATTTCTTTGGCAACATTTATGGAAGCGCAAAATACAAGGCTGTTCCAAGGAAGACCAATGTTCCGCGAATTATAAAAAGTTATCCACAAGTTTTTTAAAGCTCCATTATTGGGGCTTTTTTTAATTAAAAAAGGATTTAACTGTATATTTAATCAACAAACTATACTTTTTTAAGATAGGAATTCTAAAAAGATCGGTTAATGATGACTGTCACAACAAAAAAACATCAAAAGGCTTTTTTGCTTTTCAAATCTGTTTAATACAGCTATGTCATCATGATCCATAATGGCAATATATTCACCAAACGCTTTTCATTCTTCAATTCTCTTTCGCCAAATCGGAATTTTTAAAAACTTAATAACAAAATATCCTTTTTTCGTTATTTTTACTTTAAAGAAAAAAGAAAAAATTTTGTTCAGACACAAACCAATAGAAAAGTCAAATCCTTCAATAACAAAACCTTGTTGAATGACAATGGCGCCGAACGCACGCTCCAAAATATGCGCCAAAGTACCATCTCTTTTTCTTCCGTCTGTTTTTTCAAATGATGAAAAATGATATTTTTCTTTCACCTTTTCCAATAACTTAGCGCGCACAAAAAACATTGTTCCTGCAATAAAGTGATAATCCTGTCTTTGTTTATCTTTCGGAAACAATTTAAACATTTCTTCTTCAAAACCCGAAAAAACAGAAGGAATTGAATTCTTTTTCACAGAACAAAGAAGATAGTTCGACCCAATCATTCCCAACGTTGTCTTTTGCTCAAATGCAACCAAATTTTTGTTGATCGTTTTTTTATCTTTAATCAAAGAATCAATCAACAAATGAGACCAACAATAACGTGTCAACTGCCGATTATTCAATCGAATAATTTTATTTCCCTTATCATTTTTTGTATGCAATTTTAAAATCAAATCATATTTTGACAAATCAATTTGATGCAAAAAATAAATAAACGGGCCGATATCATATCCCCTGTTTTCAATTACCTTAATTTTTGCCTGTGGATAACTTTTTTGAATTTGTTCGATAAGTTCATCATCTTTATTTGAAAGGGTAACAAACAAATCAAAAGAGTTGGGGGGCAGATTTTTTAATTTATTCAAAAAAAGACCCGCCATTTCTTTGTAAAAAAGATGTAAATGAACTGCTATTTTCATACTTATCCGCCTTGATATAAAATTTTGCTTTTTACCTGACAAAAAGAAATTCCAAATACTTGATAAATAATTTTTTTACCGATTCCGATTCGGGAAAAAACGCCAAAGAAAAATGATTTTTTTTCATGAAAAATATTTGCACGATAAAACAAATGCAATTTGTCTTCAATGGTATGGCCTTTTTGTTTAAATACATATAACGGAATTCCAAACAAATAAACTCTGTTTTTTAAAATTATTTTTTTCAAAACTTCTTTCCATAACAAGGAATTTTTCCGGTGCACCATTTCATAAATTAAAAAAGTCGCCATATCCATCTTTTTTCGTTGTTTATGTGATGTGTTTCCTGCATGATCGCGATATAAAAACAAAATTTTTGGAATATTATAAAACTTTGTTTTGCCGATTAAACGACAATAAAGCGCATAATCTTCAGCTGGTGAAAATTCTTCTTCATAAAAAATGTTATTTTCTTTTAAAACAGAGGCGCGAATCATTGTAGCAGAATGCGCTACCGCACACGAAAACATTAAATTCTTTTCAATCAAATCATTTTCAATCGGATAACTTTTTTCTTTACCACAAACCATTTGTTTCACAAATGAGCCTACAACACCTATCTCCGTATGTTTTTCCAAAAATGCAACCTGTTCTTCCATACGTGTCGGCAAAGAAATATCATCATGGTCCATAACCATTAAATATTTTCCTGTAGCCAAAGAAATTAATTTATTTCTACTGGGAGTAATCCCCATATTTTTTTCATTTTTAAAATATTTGATTCGTTTATCTTTATATGAAAGAACAAATTCTTCCAAATTTTTATCATCCGGCGAATCGTTCAAAATCAAAAATTCAAAATCTTGATAAGTTTGATTTAAAACACTTTCAATGGCTTCTTTTAAGTGCGAATGATTGGTGCGATAAATAGGCATCAAAACTGAAACTGATGACATTTGTTCCTCCAATATTTATTTCTAATAAATAACATTTTAAATCAGTTAAAACAAGTTGATAAAAAAATAAAAAATATATCCAATATCTTACGATTATCAACCCAAGAAAGAACACATTATTTTAATGCATAGAACAAATATGAAAAAAGCCCCTGACGAGCAGGGGCTTTTCTTTAGCGTTTGCTTTGATTATTCAAAGATTTTTGCAACAACGCCGGCGCCAACTGTGTGACCGCCTTCGCGGATAGCAAAACGCAAACCTTCATCCATAGCAACAGGAACGATCAATGAAACTGTTAATTTAACATTGTCACCTGGCATGACCATTTCAACACCTTCAGGTAATTCGATTGTACCTGTAACGTCTGTTGTGCGGAAATAGAATTGCGGACGGTAGTTTGCAAAGAACGGAGTATGACGACCGCCTTCATCTTTGCTCAAAACATAAACTTCTGATTCAAATTTGGTGTGCGGAGTAATTGTTCCCGGAGCAGCCAAAACTTGACCACGTTCAACTTCGTCACGTTTTGTACCACGGAGAAGAACACCGATGTTATCACCAGCTTCACCTTGATCCAATAATTTACGGAACATTTCAACGCCTGTGCAAGTTGTTTTTGCTGTCGGACGAATACCAACGATTTCAACTTCTTCACCAACTTTCAAAACACCGCGTTCAACACGACCTGTAACAACTGTACCACGGCCAGAAATTGAGAACACGTCTTCGATCGGCATCAAGAATGGTTTGT
>JAFXIF010000061.1 GCA_017533325.1 Alphaproteobacteria bacterium | reverse complement strand
GTAACGGTTCATTGATAATGTGTAACCAGCAATACCACCAATTGAAAGCACCCCGATAATTGCCAAAACGCCGAGCATTTCAACCATTGAACGACCTGATTCATTTTTTCTCATTTTTTAGTCTCCTATAATTATAATTATAAAATAATTCTGTTCTCTGAACAAAATCACCTAACCGATGGGTTTTGCCCATGAAGGAGAAGATATCACCCCCTCCTAAGTTTGAAAGTAAACAATAAAAGCGGGCTTGTCAACAGTTTTTAACAAAATCTTCAATTTATTTTAAGTTTTCTTTTGTCTAATTATTTAAAGTGAATTTATAAAAAGTTTGTGTGTAGCTTGGCTATCTTGTTTTTTTAAGACTTTTGTTTGAAGAAGTTGGTGATTAAAAAATATATTTTTTTATAGATAAAAGAAACCCGAAAGATTTTTCTTTCGGGTTCTTAAAATCCATTAACAAAACAAATTAGTTTTGTGGGAAGTCGTGAGCGATAGATGCACCTGTGTTTTCGTTAACAATGGCAGCATAAGCATCTTGAACACCTGTTGTTGGGAATGTTGTAACTGTAACAGTAACGCCAGTTTCAGTAACGCCACCTTTTGCAGATGTGATTGCAACGCCGTCCGGAGCTGTAATACCAAGAGCTTCAACTGTTGGAGGTGTACATTCAGCCAAAGCTTGTTGTTGTGTAGCTAATTGAGCTTGGCAAGAACCGAAAACCAAAGAAGCATATTTGTTAGCAGCGTCAACGATAGCGTTTGCACGGTAACGGTTCATTGATAATGTGTAACCAGCAATACCACCAATTGAAAGCACCCCGATAATTGCCAAAACGCCGAGCATTTCAACCATTGAACGACCTGATTCATTTTTTCTCATTTTTTTTAGTCTCCTATAATTATAATTATAAAATAATTCTGTTCTCTGAACAAAATCACCTAACCGATGGGTTTTGCCCATGAAGGAGAGTTAACCCCTCCTAAGTTTGAAAGTAAACAATAAAAGAAGGCTTGTCAACATCTTTTTTTGATTTTTTTTTAAATGTCTTTCAATTTATTTTAGTTTTTCTTTTGTCTAATTATTTAAAAAAGTGTTTACAAAATGGTGAAAATATGGTATAATAGTTGAAATTTTTAAAGGAGGGAATATGAGGCGAAATTTAAAAGAAGGGATGAATCATACCGCGGGTTCCCTTGTTGAAAAACAAAATATTGAGGCAAAAAAAATTAAAGAAAGCAAACGGCAAAAAAATAAATCAAGCGATTCATCACTAATTTGGCAAGATTTAAAAGAAGGAATTCTTTCAAATAAGGGATCTGCGGCGCTTTCTTTAGGGTTGGTAGCGCTTCTTTCAGTTGGCATTGGGTTAACGCCACTTGTTTCGGGGAAGTTAAGTTCATATTTGCAAGCGCAATCTTTGCTTTCAGCCGTTGAAGTAACAGCGATTGGGGCTGTCTATTTATGCATGTGCCCTGTTTTAGAAGGCGTTGTTAACTGGGTGCATGGTGCAATGATGAAAGTAACTTCTTTTTTTCAAAACACTGTTAAACAACATATCAAGGTGAAAAATTCAGAGCGTTTTTTTAAAATGCCGTCTTTATTTAGAAAAAAACAAAATGAAAAAAAGCTTTCTTCAATTGCTGATGAAATGGCAAACGCTTCTTCTTCAATATTGGCAGGTAGCTTTCAAAATTTAAGTTCAATTCTTATGTTGGTAACCACAACGGCAACGCTTTTTATGTTATCACCAGTGGCGGGTTGGGGAGTTATGGGGTTAATGGTCGGTAAATTAGCCCTTAATCGGTTCACAACTAAAAAACTTGCCCCACTTCAAAATGAAATTCAAAAAATTGAGTCCGAAAATGCCGCTTTTCAGCGAGATGTGAATTCAAATATTGATAATATCCGTTCAAGGGGTAGTCAAAGGGAAAATGATGTTTTATGCGAAATGGCTCAAAATAATGCTTCTTATGCTATGCGTTTGAAAAAACTTGAAAAGAAACGCGAATTTTATAATGCCATAAACAGTGGAATGGATATTTTATTTTCTTGCATGTTTGCATTTGCGGCCTTTTCATCATTTCAAGTGCATAAAGATGTTGGTCTTTATATGACGTTAACAGGGGCCGCATATCGTTCCATGTATTCGGGGTCAAATTTTGTTCGCAGTATTAAAAGTATTTCAGAAAATGTTCAAAAATATATTGGATCAAAAGAATTGCTTCAGTATGATGAAAGAGAAATGGTTAAAGAAGGTGAAAAAGATCTTGGTCGTTCAGCTGGAAGAATTTCTTTAAAAGAAATTGATTTTTCATATTCAAGAGATGATGAAACCTTATTTTTTGATAAATTGAATTTGGAAATTATGCCTGGGCAAAAAGTTGCCATTGTTGGAAAAAGTGGTAGCGGGAAATCAACGCTTCTTTCACTTCTTGCAAGAAAATATGAAATTCAAGGGGGTTCTTTTGAAATTGATGGCAATAATGTTCAAGAGTTAACATATGATTCTATTGCTAAAAATATTTCATCCTTTATTGGCGATTCTTATTTCTTTGAAACGAAAAGTCTTGCTTATAATTTGCGCCATTATAAAAAAGATGCCTCCGAAAAAGAAATGGCTGAAGCTCTTAAAAAAGTTGGTTTAGGGGAGCTTTTAGATCGCAAAGAAGGGCTTGATGCTTTAGTTGAGGGAATGTCAAGCGGGCAACAACAGCGTCTTCTTTTAGCTGGGTTATGTTTGAGTGACACGCCAATTATATTATTAGATGAAATTACAAGCCGTCTGGATCCGGAAACAAGAAAGGAAGTCCTTGAAACTTTAGATGTTGTTTTGGAAGGCAAAACCGCGATTTATTCTTCTCATTCTGAAGGTGAAATTGCACGGGCGGATAAAGTTATTGTTATGGATAAAGGGCGCATTGTTGAAGAGGGGACACCGCTTGAATTGATTCAAAAAGAAAATAGTCAATTTCATCAGTTGTTTGGCGATTATATCAGTGTTTTTGAACGCCAAGCGCGAAACAAGAATGCTTCACAAAAAGATGATTACCATTTATTAACATCCTTGTTGGCGTTAGATACAGTCGGAAGAGGTGTTTTGGCGCCGGATTTTAATCCGCTTATGGTTCATCAAAATAAAAATGATATGCAAATGCAACAATATTATCAAGCGCAAAAACAACACTTGGTGCATGGAGAATAATAAATAATGTCGTCAATTTTGCAACAAAGTGATTCTGAAAAAAAGATATTGGCATTTATTGAAGAAAAAACAAAAGTGGTTTTTCCGGATTTTGTTCAATCGCCGGTTCAAAAAGCTTTTTATATGGCAAAAACAGGGTGGGCTATTCGGGATAAAAGTTTTTTTAACCTTATCAACGGGGCGGAAAACCCAAAAGAATTTTTTAAATCCCCTTATTCGGATAAGGCTGATATTGATGTGAATGCTGTTGATGAAGAAGGAAACACTTTGCTTCATTACTTGGCCCCTGATTATCATTTTGTTTCGTTTTCAGATTATTTAATAAAAAAAGGAGCGACTCCCGAAAGATTGAATAAAAATGGGGAGCCTCCGTTGAAATTTAACGCGCATCGGTTAAACGGATATTGCTTTTCGTTGATAGAAAAAACGAATAAACATCTTTTAAATAAAGTTTATGCGGATGGGGAAACAATTTTAACAACGTTTTTTCAAAAAGGGTCAACTTGTCATCTTTTTGATGTGGCCTATTGGTTGATAAAGCAAGGAGCAGACATAAATTTAATGAATAAAAAGGGTCAAACGCCTCTTTATTTCTTGTTTAATAGAATAAAAGAATGCGAAAAAGAAACAAAAGGGTATGAAAATTTAAAATACGCAATCAAAGAATTGTTTTTGTTAGGAGCAAGGTCGTTAAACATAAAAAAAATTTGCTCTTCCGGACAAATAAAGAAAAATAAAACAAATTTGCAAGAAAGGAATTTTTTTTAGATGACAAAATTATCGCTATCAGAACAGCTGGACGCTGCGGGTGATGATAAAAGCCTTCAAAATTTGATTTTCAGGTATTACCAAGGGCTTGAACTTGGGGATTCTCATTGGCGCGAAAGCATTCATCTGGAGCGCATTCAAAAATCCGGTCAAACGCTTGATTCTTTTTATGATGAATTTCCAAAATCAAAATGGAACCTTGAAGAAGAACGGTTGGCAAAAGAGCATCCGGGAGTTGATGTTAACTTATTAATGCTTCAAAAAAAATATGGACGCGAACGTGATTTTTAAATAAATTAACAAAAACGAAAATCTGTGATATAATTAAAAAAGAAACGTCAATAAAGGGGAGGGGATATGCAAAATTCAATGGATGATATTTTTGTCAGGTTTGTAACTGAAGACATTGATGAAGAAAAAATTCGCCGGTTAGATTCAAAGAAAGCACTGTTGGCAATGTATGGAGAAGATCAAGAGGAAGTCCCTATGTGGGCTCTCGAAGGATTCAAAAGGCTTCAAACAGAAATTGCCACAATAGAACGTGAGGTCGGTGAGTCTATCCCAACATTACCGATAAAAGAATTTTTGGCGCTTGCTCCAGAGTCGTTACCAAAAGAGGCACAGTATCTTCAACAAGTATTGCTTTTGATTTATAAAGAAAATGAAAAATCTCCAATATATCATAAATTCCACAAACGAGATATTCCTTTATTGATTGATTATTCACGCCTTTTAAATGAAGAGGTGGATGGGTCTTATTCCGCATGGAATAATAAAATTACATTAAACTCGGATATTTTGAATTCCGAAAAGCTTCTTGAAACTTTGGCTCATGAATTAAAACATGCGGAACAATGGTTTGATACTGATAAAATAAATTTAAACTCTTACCAAGAACAGCAACTGGGAGTTTTAGCTGAAGCTCAGGCATACGCTTGCGGACAATATGTTCATAAAAGATGTTTTCATGAGATTTTAAATGAAAAGAAAGCTTTTAACCCTATGGTATCATTGGTGAACAACTTGTTTGGGGATAAAATGAGGCATATTTTTGAAGGATGTATGCAATCACAATATATGATTAATCATTTGGAGGATTTTTTTGATTTGCATTCATATTATTCATCCTATAAAGAAACGTTTGAGACATCTTATCCGATTTTAAAGGGCGATAAAGGGTTAACAGATATTCCCGATTCTTTTGGGATTGAAAAGCAAGACAGAGTTAAAATTTTGAAGTTTTTGAATGAAAATGTCGCAAAAAAAGCGAGAACGCCGATAGGTATTTTTCTCGAAGCTTGTATGAATAAAGATGTTCAGCGCTTGAATGCTTTAATGAGGGCAAAACGAACCACTGGTGAATATTTTTTTCCTGATGATGATTTTAAGAGTATTTCGCAAACTCTGGCTTTTGAAGTCAAAATGATTTTTGACGCTGTTCAAAATTCCGGCCGTTTAACAAAAAAAGATTATATGAATGGCTTTGCTCATGCGATGTATTTGAAGGATAATGTTGAGTATTCTGAACAAGATATTGAAGAGCGTTTAGAAATTTTTAAAGCGTTAATTCTTTTAAAAGATGAAAAAGGGCGCTTTATTATTCCAAGGAAAATGATTGAAGAAGATTTTGAAGTGAAAATGATTAATTCCGAAAATCCGATAACTCAAAAGCTTATTAAAAAAGCAAACGAGTGTTTAAAAGAATGTCGCCCCGTTGGGAAAAGGAAAATGCGAGCAGATAATCAAAATTGTTAAGAAAAAAGGAGCTATAAGCTCCTTTTTTTATTATTTAAACAAAATTTCTTTAATTTTATGATGAATATCGGTGTTTTGCAAAACAGGTTCGGTAAATAAGTTTTTGTGTTGACCGAAAACATAATAATAAACATTTTCCCCTGTGTGATTATCCTTTGTAAATTGGCAAGAATTGGTTAATCCACCTGTTTCATGGTCAGCAACGATAATAACCGTTGTGTCTTTTCTTTTGTTAGCAAAGTTGACGGCTGTTTGAACGGCTTTATCGAATCGGATAAGGGCTTCTTGCATTTTTTGATAGTTATTGTTATGGGATTGCTTGTCAATTTCCGATTCTTCAATCATCATAAAAAAGGGCGTGGTGCTTGTTGAAAGGGTTGATAAAATTTCCTTTGCTTCTTTATCAATATATTGAACGGATTTGATGGACATTTTTTCTTGAGCTTTAGCAAGCATTTGTTCAATTTCTTTTGTTTTGTATCTTGAATCAATGTGTGCATAAAAGGCAGAAGGGGTTGCACCGGTTAAAATATCAGTTGTTCTGATAAGTGTTGTATACCCTTGTTCAAGGCTTGTTTCAGCCAATGTTTTGCAAGCCTCTTTTTGAGGGGTTATCCCTAAAAATTTGTTATTCGTTTTAATGCCACAGGCATAAGCTGTTGCGCCGGCAGCTGAATCGGTGATGTCATTATTGGCGGAATATGTTTGAATTTCGCCAACAGGTTTATTGCGTGCCAAAAAAAGCGGATGAGTTTTCGCCGTGCAAGAAATATGGTTTTTTCCCATGCCGTCACCAATCATTAAGATAACATTATCGGCAAAAACAGGGGTTAAAGAGAAAAAGCAAAGTAAGAAAAGAAAAATGCGCATAAAAGCTCCATTGTTAATAAAATATTAATATAACATTTTTAAAATAAAAAAATCAATTTCTTTTTTGCTCTGTCTATTATTTTTTATAAGGTATAAAAAAACACTTTATTTTTTATAAAAATTATTGTATAGTCGCTTAAGAATAATGACTTAAAAAAGGAGTGAAGAGATGTTTTTAGCCATTTTGATTGTTTGCCTTACCGCCGGTCTTTACACGGCATATCGTTTGATCGGACAGGGGACTTATTCATTGAAGCAAAAATTATTGATTATTTTGGGATCGTTATTTTTGTTTTTAATCCCGTTATTGCTCAAAAGACTTGAAGGTTATTCCGGTTCTATATATACATTTGTTTTTGTCAGTGCCTATTTCATTTTTATTTGTGGGGCACTTTTTTTCTGTTTAATGTTGGTGCGGGATGCGATTTGGCTTTTCTTATGTGTTCGGGAAATGGCAAAAAATATTTTACCCAGAAAATATCAATGGAAAAATCCGCTTTTTTTAAGACGAACCAATTATTTATTGATGGTGATTGCTCTTGTTGCATCGATTTTCAGTTTATATTCCGGTTTAAAAACGCCTGATGTTAAAGAAACGATTTTAGCTTCAAATAAAATTGAAAATCCTTTAAATATCGTTGTGTTGGGGGATATGCATTTAACAAGAACGACCAGCCTTTCCAAAGTGAAAAAAATTGTTAAAAAAGTAAATGAATTAAATGCTGATCTTGTTTTATTTACAGGCGATACAATAGATGATGATGTCTTTTTTATTGAGCCGTTGTTAAAAGAATTGAAAAATATTCATGCTTTTAAAGGAATGTATGCTGTTTCCGGAAATCATGAGTTTTATATCAATCCCGATCAGGTTAAAACAGCTTTTATGATGATGGGTATTCATTATTTGGTTAATGAAGGTGTTTTTGTTAAAGGAAATGTATATTTGGCAGGGGTCAGTGATGAAAGGTTTAAAACAAAGCTGACTTCGGATAAAGATATTGAAAATGCATTGCAAGGTGCAAAACTTTCCGATTATAAAATTTTATTTGCTCATCGTCCATGCGTATATAAAACGGCAAGAAAAAATAATGTGGATTTAGTTGTTTCAGGTCATACACATGGAGGACAAATTTTCCCATTCCATATTATTTCAAAAATAATGAACGGATATTTGTCCGGTCTTTATCATAAGGATAATTCATTTTTATATGTGACGCGTGGAGCCGGACAATGGGGTCCTCAAATGCGCTTGTTTGCGCCAAGTGAAATTTCTTTAATCAAAGTTCAGCCGGTTCAAAATTTAGCTGCTTTTAAAACACAAGAAAAACAACTTGAACCTGATAATGTTAAAGAAGTTTTAGATTCGGCAAAAGAAATTGTTTATCCGGCAAAAGAAACAAAAAATAATTTTGTTGAAAAAACAATGGCTGAAGAAAAAAAAGCTTCTTTAGAGAACTCTGTTACGGATAATCTTGAAAATGCAAAACAAATTGCTGACAAAGAAGCTTCTTTAAAAGAAGAAAAATCAACTGAAAAAGAAAATATTGATCAAGATTTTGAAGAGGCCAAAGCTTCTTTAGATGATGTTTTTGAAGGAGTTATTTTGGAAAATACCAAAAAAGAACTTTCTCAAGAAAAAGCAAAAAGCAAAAAGCTTGAAGTTGAAATCAAGCAGTTGCGCGTTGATTTTGAAAAAACAAAAGAAGACATGAGTAAAGTGATTATTCGTCAAAAAGCAGCCATAAAACTTTTAGAAGCAGAACGCAAGGTTTTAAAAGATGAATTGGTTGAACAAAAACTTTTGTTAAAATCAGAACGAAAAGCAACACAAGAAATCTTGGCAACACAGAAAAAATTATTGGCAAGAGAACGTGAAATTGCAAAGAAAGCATTTAAACTTCAAAATGAATTGTTGGCCGAATTAAAATCAGTTAAAAAAGAATTAGCTGCTTTAAAATCAAAAGAACAAGTAAGTCAAGAAACGAAAAAGGTTTTGGTTGATGCCTCCAATTTCGAAAAAGAAGTGCCAACACTTCAAGAACAAAAAAAACGTTCTGTCTTAACGCCTCTTTATGAGCCGGCACCAATATTTGCTCCTCAACCTTCAGAACGCGCTTATTCGCAAGAGCAACGCCGCGAAGAAAAATTTGCAAATATGCAAGTGATATATCATGAAGACGGGTCTGTGACAAGACAAATGACAAAAACGGTTATCATTGAATATCCAACATATTTCAGCACGGTTAAAAGCGTTGCAAATTATCGGACAACACCGTATGAAGAGCAAACGGCTGATCCGGTTATGATTGAAAATGCTTTAAGGAAGGCTTTGAAATTACCGCTGATTTAAAAAAATAAAAAAAGAGCTTTTAACAGCTCTTTTTTTTATACTTTAAATAATAATGGTGGTATTTAAAGTTTTTTTACCTATAATAATTTATAGGAGATTTAAAGATGAAAAAATTAATTTATGCTATTTTGTTTTTATTTGTGTTGAGTTATACAGGTGTTTCTTTTGCTGAGACTCCTTACAGACTTCTTGTTTATGGGGATAGTTTAAGTGCCGGATATAGAGTTGGTAAAAAGAATTCGTTTGCCTCGATATTGCAAAAAGAATTACGCGCTAAAGGATATAAAAACGTTATCGTTATCAATAAAAGTAAATCCGGTGAAACAACAACAGGGGGATTGATTCGCTTAAAAGCGGTATTGGAAACGGAAAAACCAAATGGTGTTTTGTTAGAACTGGGGATTAATGATGCTTTGCGAGGCAATTCGGTTGCTTCAATTGAAAAAAATTTAGAAAGAATGATTCTTTTGTGTCAAGAAAGAGGAATTTATGTTTTATTAGCCGGTATGAAAGCCCCACCATATACAGGTATTTTATATCAAAAAGAATTTAACCAAATGTATGAAAAATTAGCTTCAAAATATCGTTTAATCTTTTATCCGTTTTTTATGAAAGGATTAATTGAACTTGAAAATCAAATTCCTGATTCGAAATATGTTTTATCCGATAATGTGCACCCGAATAATCAAGGAATATCTCTCATGGTGCAAAATATTATGCCTTATGTTGAAAAATTTATAAAAGAATCGAAATAAAAGATAAAAAAAAGCAAATGAAGAGTTGAAATTTTAAATAAATCCTGTTAAAAGCTTTAGGAACGTTTTTAATGGGATTTAAAATGAAGATATATCAGGTAGGTGGTGCCGTTCGGGACCGTTTGTTAGGAAAGAAAGCCGAAGATTTTGATTATGTTGTTGTCGGAGGGACACCGCAAGAATTAATTGATAAGGGATTTCAACAAGTTGGAAAGAATTTTCCTGTTTTTTTGCATCCCAGAACAAGGGATGAATATGCTTTAGCGCGTAAAGAGATTAAGATTGGAAATAAGCATACGGATTTTGAATTTATTTTTGATAAGACCGTTACGTTGCAAGAAGATGTTTTGCGTCGTGATTTTACAATGAATGCGTTGGCGCTTGATGAAGAAACCGGCGAAATTATTGATTATGTCGGTGGAAAAAAAGATATTGAGGAAAAACGCATCCGTCATATTCATTCCGAGCATTTTAAGGAAGATGCGCTCCGTGTGTTAAGAATGTGTCGATTTGCCGCGCAACTTCATTTTGAAATTGATCAAGAAACAATGCAATTGGCCCAGCAAATGGTTCAAGAAGGGATGCTTTCCCATTTGAGTCAAGAAAGAATTTTTAAGGAGATTGAAAAGGCGCTTCAAACGGATGGGTTTGATATTTTTATTGCCATGATGAAAGAATGTGGTGCATTAAAGGAAGTTTTGCCCGAAGTTGATAAACTTTTTTCAATACCGGAAAAAGAGGAATTTCATCCTGAAAAAAATACCGGTGAGCATACATTGTTGGCTTTAAAAGAAGCAAAAGAATATTCACCCTTTGTTAAATTTGCTGTTTTGTTGCATGATATTGGGAAAATTTTAACGCCGCAAATTATTTTGCCAAGTCATTATGGGCATGATGCCAAAGGGGTTTTGTTAATTAAAGATATTTGCGCGCGTTTAAAAGTTCCGAAAAAATATGAAATGATGGCGGTATTGGCTTCAGAATATCACATGGTTGCTCGCAAAGTTGGAGAAATGCCATTGATGGACCTTTATTGCTTTGTTTCAAAAGTGAGTCGTGGATTTAAAAGAAAAGAAAGTTTGGAAAATCTTTTTTTGGTTTGTAAAGCGGATATTTACGGAAGAGGAAAAGTTCTTGAACAGAAAGAATTTGATAATTTAAGTGTTGCAGAAGTCAGAAGTTTGCGCCTTTTTGATGAAGTGAAAAAAATCAATTTAATGCGCATGCCTGATTTTGATAAAGCCAGAAAAGATAATAGCTTTAAAGCAAAAGCAGATACTTATATTTTAAACATATTGGAACCTAAAAAAATCTAAGAAAAATCGTTTCCCAAATACGTGGCGGATTTGCCTCTTTAATGATTTGCTCCATTTGGCCTTCTTTTAAAGTGCCGATTTGATATTTCTTATTGATAATAAGAACGGGAACGGCTGTTGTATTAAAAATGCGATAAATGTCAAAATGCTTTCTGTATACCGGAATGAAACTCATTTCGGCAACATCTTTTTTAAGCTGTTGCACATCACCGCCCAATTCTTTAAAATAATCATAAATCACGCTTTGAGTAACCGTTCCTGATTGCGCCACTTTATCAAAAACTTGATTATATAATCCGTGTTTTTTGGATGCTAAAACAATATCGGATGCATAATTATATTTATATCCGAAAACGGGAGCTTCAATTGAAATCCAACGGATGTTTTTCCCGTTTTTGGAATGAACGAGTTCATAAAGCTCTTTATGCAATTTTTTGCAAAAATCACAGCGATAATCAAAAAAGTCAATAATAACATATTCTCCCTTAGGGTTCCCTAAAGAAAGATAATTTGGATCTTTTAAAATTTCTTCATAAACGGCTTCAAATTTTTTCGGAAGGGCTTGAGTGGCTGATGCTTGTTTTGCTCCCATGACAAAAATAAAGGCTGTCAACCATAAAAAAATGCCGATTCTTCTTTTCATTCAAGCCCCCTGTTTTTTTTATTTTAATTGATCTTTCCACATGCCTTCTAAATCATAGAAATCGCGCATTTCCCCAGTAAATAAATGAATCATCACGTCAATTAAGTCAATAACAATCCATCCCGTATCTGAATTATCACCGGAAATGCGAGCTCTGTATCCGGCTTTTTTGATGTCTTGGATTAAATTGTTTGCTAACCCGTTTAAGTGACGACCGGATGTCCCGTTTGCAATAATAATGAAATCGGTAAAAGAGCTTTTCCCTTTTAAATCAATTGTAACGATATTTTCAGCTTTGCCGGCATCTAATTTTTGCTCAACAAATGCAATTAACTCTTTGATTTGTTCTTTAGAAAGAGCGCCGGGGGCTGTTGGTAAAACTGCCTTTTTGGTTGTTTTCTTTTTAGCACAAGGTTTTCTTTTTGCCGGAGATTTTTTTACTTCACTTGTTGTTAAGTGTTCTTCATTTTTTTGAGCTTGTTTTTTTGCAGCTGCTTGTGTTGAACTGATAGTTGTTTTTTTCTTTGCCTGAGGCATTAGTTTTCTCCTTCTTTTGCTTTTAAAATCTCTTTATGAGCTAATCTTAAAATATCTGTTAATCCGACTCTTGCAACGCCTGAAATGGTGTGGACTTTTTTCTTTGTGGCTTTTTTTAGAACGGATACTTTTTCTTGGATTTCTTCTTCTAAAAGAGCATCTGTTTTATTAAGGGCGATAATTTCCGGTTTTTTTGCAAGGGCAGGGCTATATTTTTTAAGCTCTGCACGAATGGTTTTATATGGGGAAACAACATCTTCTTGCGTTGCATCAATAAGATGAATAAGAACTTTACATCTTTCCACGTGTTTTAAAAACTTTGTTCCAAGACCGATACCTTCTGATGCGCCTTCGATTAATCCCGGAATATCGGCAACTAAAATGCCATTGTCATCAATCATTGCCATTCCAAGATTGGGGTGAATGGTTGTAAACGGATAATCGGCAATCTTGGGCTTAGCCCTGCTTATAACGGAAAGGAAAGTTGATTTTCCGGCATTTGGAAGACCGATTAAGCCGGCATCCGCAATGATTTTCAGCTTAAGCCATACCCACATTTCTTCACCCGGAGTGCCAGGATCGGCTTGTTCCGGTGCTTGATTGGTGGAGGATTTATAAGAATCATTTCCGCGTCCGCCTTTACCGCCTTTGGCGGCAACATAACTATCCCCGTCATTTAACATGTCGGCTAACACAATAGATCCTGTTTCATCCATAATTTGAGTTCCGACAGGGACTTTAATAATCAAATCGTCACCCGAAGCACCGGTGCAATTTCTTCCGGCACCATTTTTCCCGCGCATAGCTTTAAAGTGTTGCTGATAGCGAAAGTCAATTAATGTGTTTAAATTTTCAACGGCTTTAAAAACAATATCGCCACCATTTCCGCCGTTGCCACCGTCCGGTCCGCCGAATTCAAGAAATTTTTCATGTCTGAATGAACAAGCGCCATTTCCGCCGTCACCGGCTTTAATATAAATTTTTGCTTCGTCTAAAAACTTCATTTTATTATCCTTTTTAATATTTTTACTATCATACTGTTTTTTTTGAAAAAGGTCAAATAAAAAAGAAAATTCTCTTGTTTTTTAATAAATGAGTTGTCATTTATTTATATTTATGTTAGAGGAAGAATAAGCGAATGAAAAAGAAAATTTTTTATGTTTAGAGGGCGTATTATGAAAAAGATTTTTTATGTAATCATGTTTTTTTGTTTTTTTGGATTAGCGGCTTGTCAAAAAAAAGAATTTAAAGATGACACGATTTATTTATTTTGGCAACCGGGGTGTTCTTATTGTCATAATGCTATTGAATTTTTCAAAACAAGTCTTCCGACAGTTAATGTTGAACTGGTTGATATTTCAACAAAAGAGGGTCATCAAAAAATATTAAAAGCCGTGAAAAAATATAAATTAGGACCAACGATTGCCACGCCGTTTTTTGTATATTCCGGCAAATATCAAATGGGATGGTCTATGGAACTTGCTGAAGAATTTAAAAAAATAGCACCTGATTTTCAAAAATAAATTTTTATGATTTTAAATCATTTCGTCTAAATCCGGCTCGTCTTGTTGCGATGAAGCCGGTTCTTTAACTCGACCAACAATGGCTTTAGGGAAAACACTTAACACGCTTTTGAGCGGTTCTGATTTTTTAAGTTCGTCTAAAACCAGCCCCTCTTTTTCGGCTTTGTTTTCTTTTAATGTTTGAGCCGAAGAGTCATTTTTAATCAAAATTTCCCATTGAGTTTTGGTCTTTTGAGTCAAAAATTTGGCAAGCTCAGCGCTAAACCCTCTGGGCGCATCATTTGTAAACGAACAAACCAATTTCCCTTGTTCAATACTGATTGGACGAATATAACTTTCAATATTAAAAGCTAAAAGGCGCTCTTTATGTTGCTTGGCAAGATTTGAAATATCGGTTAATGTTTTGATAGTGATGCTTTGCTCTTGAGCGGGTGCTTCTTTCAAGTTGCTTGCCGGTATACTCTCTTTTTGAACCGCTGGCGCGCTTGGTTGAATTTGAGTATTTGTTTCGGAATTAATCGTTAGAGTGTTTTTTTTTATGTCTGCGATTAAATTATTCAATGACGGAAGTTCGCTCAAAAAAGCCAAACGGATTAAAATCATTTCAAGTGCCATAATGGGATTATCAGCCATTTTTATTTCAGTTAACCCTTTTAATAAAATTTGCCAGGCGCTTGTTAATGAAGCCATTGAAAGAGAATCAGCCATTTCTTTTCCTCTTGTTCGTTCAGCTTCGGGAATAGTTTTGTCTTGGATAAGATCCGGAATAATTTTAATTCTGGTTAACCAATGTGTCAAAGAAAGCAAATCTTGGGCAGTCATGAGTGGATCAGAACCTAAATTATGTTGTTCATCCAAATAGGCAAGGGCGGATTTGACATCCCCTTTCATAATTGCTTGATATAAATCAAACAAAAGAGTTCTGTCTGTGACGCCGAGCATTTGACGAACATCTTTGGCACTTAATTGATAATTGAATTGAGTCATCGCTTGATCTAAAAGTGATAAAGAATCGCGACATGACCCATCGCCGGCTCTTGCGATTAATCTTAAAGCTTCTTCTTCGGCTTCAATCTTTTCGTTGAGTGCAATTTTTTGAAGATGTTTTGTTAATAACTCTTCATCTAATCTTTTTAAATCAAACCGTTGGCAACGCGATAAAATCGTGATCGGAACTTTTCTGATTTCTGTTGTTGCTAAAATAAATTTAATGCGTTCAGGTGGTTCTTCCAATGTTTTTAAAAGAGCATTGAAGGCGGCTTTTGAAAGCATGTGAACTTCATCGATAATATAAATTTTGAATCTGGCAGAAACCGGATTATATTTTGCGCTTTCAATAATTTCTCTTATATTATCCACACCGGTATTGCTGGCAGCATCAATTTCAATAACATCAATATGAGAGTCAGCTGCAATTTCCAAACAATGTTTACATTTGCCACAAGGATTTGCTGTCATGCCACCTTTTTCGTCTTCGCCGATACAGTTGAGCCCTTTGGCAATAATTCGAGCTGAACTTGTTTTTCCGACACCGCGGATACCTGTTAACATATAAGCATGCGCTAACCGATTGTGTTCGATGGCATTTTTAAATGTTTGGACAAGAGCGTCCTGTCCAACTAAATCATCAAAAACCTGAGGTCTGTATTTGCGAGCTAAAACGTGTGACGAATTTTTCATTTTTAATCCTTATAAAACTTTTGCAAATGATATCATAATTTGCATAACCGGTCAAGTAAAAGGACGCTTTTTTATTATTTTTTTATGAGTGAAAAAATTCTTTCAACCATGGAAAAAAAGCCGTTTCTTCTGGTGGGAGATAAATGGTCTTGTAAACCGATTTCTTTGAAAATTTCAAGAATGTTTAAATTTAAAATCTCTTCATCTGTTTTTCCATTGATAAGAGAGATTAAAACAGCTTCTAACCCCTTAACAATCAAGGCATCACTGGTTGCGTTAAAATAGTTGAGGTTATTTTTCTTTTCGTGAGTAAACCAAACTTGAGACATGCACCCTTGCACTTTGTTTTCATCTGTTTTGTCATTTTCATTAAATGGAGGTAAATTATTTCCAAGTTCAATCAAATAAGAATATTTTTCTTCCCAGTCGGTCAGATAAGAAAAATTTTCAAGGAGTTCGTCTTTTGTCATTCTTTAACCCGTTATTGTTCAGTTTTTTTATTTGTTTTGTCTTATTTTGAACGAAAAAAAAATAAAATCAATGTTTTTCTTTATTTTTTTTTTATTTTGTGGTATAAGCGCTTTCAAATGAAATGGAATTTAATTTTTTTAGATAAAGTTGAAAGCACAAATGATGTGGCAGCTTCGTTGCCGCTTAAAACGTGTGTTGTCGCAAAAGAGCAAACAAAAGCGCGTGGAAGAATGGGAAGAAGATGGATTTCTTTAGAGGGAAATTTGTTTTTTTCGCTTGTGCTTAAAAATTATAACACTCAAACACCGTTGCTTTCATTTGTGTTGTCTTTAAGTGTGGCTGAATGTTTAAAGGAATTTGATGCCTCTATTAAGTGGCCGAATGACGTGTTGATTAAAGGAAAAAAAATATCCGGAATTTTGCTTGAAAATCTTGAAGATAAAGTGATAGCAGGCATTGGGATTAACACGCAAAAAGCGCCGACAGAAGATGTTTTATACCCAACTTGTTCGTTAGAGACTAAAATTAAAAATGAAGATCTTTTAAACAATATTTTGGAGTCTCTTGATAAAAATATTGAAATTTTCGAATCTGAAGGTTTTCAAAAAATTAAAGAAAAATGGTTGACCTATTCAAAAGGGGTGGGAAAAGAAATTATCATTCGATTGCCGAATGAAGAAATAAAGGGAGAATTTATCGGTTTGACGGATGAGGGTGCCGTTCAAGTCAAAACAAAAGATTTAAACTGTCGGTTGATAACGGCAGGTGACGTGTTTTTTTTAGATGAAAGAAAAATAAATGATTGAAGAAAGAAAAGATGTGATCATCGATAAAGAAAAATTTGTTTTTGTTCCAATCGGGGGGGCAACCGGTGTCGGAATGAACTGTTTTGCTTATGGCTATAAAGGAAAATGGTTAATTGTTGATTTAGGGGTTGGTTTCCCGGGGGACGGATTACCGGGTGTTGATGTTTTATTGCCGGATGTTTCCTTTTTGGAAAAAAATAAAAAAGATATTTTGGGTTTGGTTATCACCCATGCGCATGAAGATCATTTAGGCGCAGTGGGGCATTTATGGCGTTCATTACAATGTCCGATTTATGTAACGGCATTTGCGGCCGAATTATTGGAAAGCAAATTAGTGGAAAATTCCTTGCTTGGTCGTGTTGAAGTCAATGTTTGTGAATTAGGCTCGTTAATTGACTTAAAACCGTTTGAAGTTGAGTTTGTTTCAATGAGTCATTCAATTCCGGAATCAAATGCTTTATGTATCAGAACTGATAAAGGAACTGTTTTGCATACCGGGGACTGGAAGTTGCTTCCGGATACGGTTTTGAATCAAAAAACAAATGAAAAACGTTTAAAAGAAATCGGGAAAGAGGGTGTTTTGGCACTTGTTTGCGATTCAACCAACGTTTTTAGCGGAGAAAACAAGTTAACTGAAACAGATGTGAGAAAAGAGCTTGAAAAATTGATTGCAAAATATGAGGGTAAACAAATTGCCGTTGCTTGTTTTGCGTCAAATGTCAGTCGGGTGAAAAGTATTTATTACGCTGCCAAGAAAAATAATAGACAGGTTTGTTTGATGGGACGCAGTTTATGGCGAATGGATGCGGCTGCCAGAGCTTGCGGATATTTTGAGGATGTTCCTGAATTTTTATCCGAATCGGAAGCTTTGGAACAACCAAAGGGTTCGGTCTTGTTTATTTGCACCGGCTCGCAAGGGGAACCAAGATCGGCATTAAGTAATTTATCTATGCTAACGCCTCAAAAAAATGCTATTTTCTTTGCGCCTGAAGATGTTGTTATTTTCTCTTCCAGAATTATTCCGGGGAATGAAAAGGCTATTGCGCTTTTACAAAAACGCTTTAAAACAAAAGATGTTGAAATTATAACGAATAAAGATGCGGATATTCATGTGTCCGGTCATTTTTCCGGTAAAGATTTGCAACAAATGTATAAATGGATTAAACCTAAAATTGCTTTGCCGGTTCATGGGGAAGCAAGGGAGTTAAATGAACATGTTTCTTTGGCTCTGAAGTGGGGCGCTAAGTATGCCTTTGCATTGGAAGATGGAGAGGTCTTGGAATTGGGCGAAAAACCACTTGTTTTAGGAGAAGTTGAAAGCGGTATTTTAGCGGTTGACGGGAAAAAGATTTTGTCATTAGGCGCTGAAGTTATTCGTAAACGGCGAAAAATGATTGAAGATGGAACTCTTGTTGTCACCTTAGTTATGGATAATGAAGGCCATATTTTGGGAAAACCGAAAATTTCATCTTTTGGACTAATTGAAGCGGGTACGGAAGATGAAGAGCGCTTAAAAAAAGAAATTGTTGAAGAGGTCAGCCAATTAGAAGAAGATATAACAAGAGATGACATGGCGGAAAATGCGGTTCGAACTGCGGTTCGTCGCTTTCTTAAAGAATTTTATGGGAAGAAGCCTCTTATTGAAGTTCATTTGGTCCGTGTTTAGGTTAAAAAATGTGCTTGCCAAAAGTTTAAAAAGGTGTTAGCTTTTGACTATTGACAACCTTTTTTAAAGGAGTAACTATGGCAAAATATAATGTGATATGCATTAAATGGGGCACGTTTTACACGGCCAAAGATGTGAATAATTTGTGTTCTATGGTCAAGAGAAACACTTCGCATGATATCGATTTTTATTGTTTTACGGATATAGCTGACGGGCTTTTAGATGAGGTGATAGTGAAGCCTTTGCCTGTTTTTGTAAACGTGAAAAAAGGTGAAGAAGAATATTCAATGAAATATGCTTATCGAAAAGAAGCGGCTCTTTGTGATGATTCATTGGGCGGATTAACCGGTCAGCGCGTCTTTTTCTTTGACTTAGATTCTTTGATTGTCGGTAATTTGGATGAGTTTTTTGAATATCCGAAGGAAGATAAGTTTTATATTATTGATGATTGGCATACAAACGGACATCATGTCGGTCAGGCAAGTTGTTATTCCTGGGTTGTTGGAACGCTTGGGTTTATTAAAAAATATTTTGAAGATCACCCAAAAGAAGTTGTGGATAAATTTTTTACGGCTTCTCAAGAATATTTATCTTCTAAAGTTATTGAAAAATGGGGTCATTTGAATTTTTGGCCGGATAATTGGTTTAAAAGTTTCAGATTTCATTGTTTGCCTTTCCCGTTGTTCAGATATTTTATTGCTCCGAAAATGCCAAAAGTTGATGGTATGAAAATGATTGCCTTTCATGGAAATCCGGGACTTCAAGATGCCATTAACGGAATTTGGTGTTCAAATCCGAATGATAGGAAATATCCGCGCGGCTATAAGAAAATTTATAAACACGTTTTGCCAAGCAAATGGATTTTGGACTACTGGAAATAATTTTTAAAGCCTTCTTAAAAAAAGAAGGCTTTTTTATTTTTTTTCTAATCTTGTTAATCCCATTTGGTAAACAAGCGTTCTTAATTCCCTGTCATCAATATCGGCAACTTTCGCTTTTAAAATATCTTTTTCTTTTTCGCTGATATATTTTTTTGGTGTGGGAAGCGGTTGTTTTTTTAAGCTGAGTTTCCCTTGAGTGATTTTAATCCTTGCAACAGCCGGATAGCCAAAAAAAGTGTTAATCCGTTCAATCGCTTTTTGTTTTTGATGTTCAAATAAAATAGCAAAAGCACCGCCGGCACTTTTAACATGGAGCGTTCCATTTGTGCGTGAATCTTTTTCAAACGTTAATTTTTCAGGTCGAATACCTTGCGAAAGATTTTCGCCGACAATATCATTCCAATATTCAAGAATATCCGTGCCGGCAAATCCGCGTTGCCCTAAAATGGGCTGAGTCAAGCGTTTAACTTCCATTGTTAATCGCTCAAGCCCTTCAAAAGAGCGGCGCCGTTCAGTATATGAGGGTTCTTTTTGACTTTTTACCGGCATTTTGGATCACATTTTTTTATCATGTTGATAGGTGGACATAAAATCATTATGAAAATCTTCAAAACGATTTTCTTCAATAGCAGTTCGAATATCTTGCATTAAGCGTTGATAAAAGCGGATATTATGCCAAGTAAGCAACATAGAGCCTAAAATTTCGCCGGCTTTGAAAAGATGATGCATATAGCCTCTGGTGTAATTTTTGCAACAAGGACAGTCGCATTTATCATCAAGAGGAGAGTGGTCATCTCTATGGCAGGCGTTATGAATATTTAAAACCCCATGTGACGTAAAAGCTTGACCCGTTCGGCCGGATCTTGAAGGCATCACACAATCAAACATATCAACCCCTCTTTTGACCGATCCGACAATATCACTTGGCCTTCCAACTCCCATCAGATATCTTGGTTTATCTTGAGGAAGAGCAGGCGCGGTGTAATCTAAAACCGAAAACATAATTTCCTGACCTTCTCCGACAGCAAGACCGCCGATGGCATATCCGTCAAAACCGATATCGGTTAAAGCTTTAATGGATTCAAATCTTAAATCTTTATGCATCCCGCCTTGAACAATACCAAAAAGACCATACCCGTCACGATCGATAAAGGCATCTTTGGAGCGTTTTGCCCAGCGCATGGAGCGTTCCATTGATTTTTTAACCACATCTTTTGGAGAAGGAAATTTAACGCATTCATCAAATGCCATGGTAATGTTGGAATCTAAAAGATGTTGAATTTCCATGGAGCGTTCAGGTGTTAAAACATGTTTAGCTCCATTGATATGGGATTGAAACGTGACGCCGTCTTCATTAATGGATCTTAAGGAGGAAAGGCTCATCACTTGAAAACCGCCGGAATCTGTTAAAATCGGGCCATCCCAGTTCATAAATTTATGAAGTCCGCCAAATGAGGCAACGCGTTCAGCTGTTGGCCTGAGCATCAAGTGATACGTGTTTCCCAAAATAATTTCGGCTCCCGTTTCTTTAACGGATTGGGGTAACATCGCTTTAACCGTTCCAACCGTTCCGACCGGCATGAATGCAGGCGTTTGAACAGTGCCGTGAGCAGTTTCAAGCTCTCCTCTTCTGGCATTGTTTTGGGTGTTTTTAATTTGAAATTTTAGCATGGACAAATACTTCTTTCTGTGATAAACTGTTTCCTAAATTTTAATTATCATATCATATCGGAGATAAAAATTCAATGAAAAAAGAGATAAAAATAGGGTGGATTATATTTGCTATTGCCATTGTTTTAGGTTATTTTTTGCTTTTTGCAGGAGTAAACATGAGCCCAACCAAATTATGGGTTCTTGGAGCGATATTAGTGCTTTTGTTGGCTGGTGCCATGTGGGAATTTTTATTTGTGCATACAGATTTTTTCAAGAATCACTCTTCTGTTATAGGGCTTTTCTTTGCTTTTTTATTAGCAATGGGGCTCAGGTCTTTTGCCTTTGAACCCTATAATATTCCGTCCGGATCTATGTTTCCGACACTCCTTATCGGGGATCATCTTTTTATTTCAAAATATGCTTACGGTTATTCAAGGCATTCATTCCCATATTCTTTACCGCTTATTCCGAAAGGAAGAATTTTTGAAAAAGCCCCAAAAGTCGGAGATGTGGTTGTATTTAGAGTGACGCCGGAATTAATGCCGTCTATTGAGCGTTCTGTTGACTATATTAAACGGGTGGTAGCACTTCCGGGGGACACGGTTCAAATGAAAAACGGGCGTCTTTATTTAAATTCGCAAGAAGTGGAAAGAAAATATCTTTCGAGTGTTAAAGCCGAAATTGAAGGAAAAGATGTTTTATACTCAAAATATTTGGAAACACTTCCAAATGGAGTGACACATGAAATTTATGAAATTAATGATATGATGCAATCGGATGATACACCGCTGATTAAAGTTCCGGAAGGGCATTTCTTTGCCATGGGGGATAATCGGGATAATTCTTATGATAGCCGATTCTTTGGCGTTGTTCCGCTGACACATTTAGAAGGTCGGGCTGAAGTTATTTTTTATTCCAATAATGGAACAGGCGCCTTATGGCAAATTTGGAAATGGCCGACTTTCCTTATTAAATGGCCGGAGTTTATCAGAAAAGAACGTTTATTCACAAAAATTCAATAGAGGATATATGATTAATCAAGCTGAAGCAATTTTAAAAGAAATACAAGAAACACCAAATTATAAAAAAGCCATTACGTTAGCTATTGGCGGAAAGGCTGCCACTTATGAGCAACTTGAGTTTTTAGGAGACAGGGTTTTAGGTCTTGTGATTGCTGATATTCTTTTTCATCGTTTTCCAAAGGAAAAGGAAGGGGTGTGGGCTGTGCGTTTCACATCCTTGGTAAAAGAACAAACATTGGCTCAAATTGCTAAGATTTTAAAATTGAATAAAGCGTTGATTACCAATGAGGAATATTTAAGAAAAAACTCTTCGGTTCTTTCTGATGTTTGTGAAGCTGTTTTAGGGGTGATTTATCTTGAAAAAGGGCTTGAAACGGTTAAGACATTTGTTGAAATTGTTTGGGAGCCGTTTTTAAATCAACCGATTTTGGGCGAAAAAGATTTTAAAAGTCGTTTACAAGAATGGACTCAAAAAAATAAAAAAGTGATACCTTCTTATGAAGTGATTTCAAAAAAAGGGCCGGACCATGATCCGGTTTTTGAAGTTGAGGTAAGTGTGCCGGATATGCAAAGTAAACGAGCAACAGGGGCCAGTAAAAAAGAAGCAATGATTGAAGCGGCCAGATTGTTGTTGCAAGAATGTTTGGATTTAGAAAAAGAAAAGAGAAAAAATAATGATGGGTAAAAATATGAAATTTGGATTTGTTGCCGTTTTAGGGGCTCCAAATGCCGGAAAATCAACTTTGGTTAACACTTTAATCGGATCAAAAGTCAGCATTGTTTCTCTGAAAGTTCAAACAACAAGGTCAAGGATTAGAGGGATTTTCGTTGAAGGGGAAACACAGTTGGTGTTGGTGGATACGCCGGGGATTTTTTCAGCTTCAGCTAAATTTGAAAGAGCGATGGTTGCATCTGCTTGGACTGAATCTGATGATGCAGATCAACGTCTTTTGCTGATAGATGCGCAAAAAGGATTAGATAAAAATACGCAAAAAATTATTGCCAGGTTGCAACAAGAAAAGAAAAAAGCCATCTTGGTTTTAAATAAAATTGACATGGTTGAAAAAGCTCAGTTATTGCCTCTTATCGAAGAGTTGAATAAATTTAAAATTTTCACGGATACTTTTATGATTTCAGCCAAAACAGGAGAGCAAATTGAAGAACTTAAAAACTTTTTAATTCAAAAAGCGCCTGTTGGTGTTTGGATGTTTCCGGCCGATCAATTAACCGATTTGCCAAATCGTTTATTTGCTGCGGAAGTTACAAGAGAAAAGCTTTTTTTAATGTTGCAAAAAGAATTGCCGTATACTTTATCTGTTGAAACAACATCTTATAAAGAAACAGAAAAAGGTGTTCGTATTGAGCAAACAATTTATGTGGAACGAGAAGGATTGAAACCGATTGTGCTGGGTAAAAACGGGCAAATGATTAAAAAAATCGGAGAATCTTCCAGAAGAGAATTGGAAAAACTTTTTGAGACAAAAGTTCATCTCTTTTTGTTTGTAAAAGTTAAGGAAAATTGGAGACAAGATCCTTCGCAATATAAAGATTGGGGATTGGATTTTAATGCCTGAGTTTTCTTTTTCAAAAGCCTTGGTGTTGGGGGCAAAACCTTTGGGAGACGCTAAATATATTGTTAGTTTATTTACAAAGGAAAAAGGCAGGCATTTAGGGGTTGTGAAGAAAAAAACGCCGCCGATGACAGCTTCTTTACTATCGGGGCGCTGGCAAGCAAGACTTTTAGAGCAGATGGGTTCTTATTTTATTGAGGAAGAGGTGTCTTCCCATCTTCCTTTTCTGGAAGATTCAAAAAGATTAAGCGTTATCAGTTCGGTTTGTTTTTTATTGGATACTTTGTTTGCAGAACGTGTTGATTATGATTATTTCTATCAAGAGACAATCAATTTGATTGCCAATCTTGAAAAAGATGATTTTCAAATGCATTATGTTTTATGGGAAATAAAATTGCTTGAGGCATTGGGATTTGCACTTGATTTTTCAAAATGCGCCGGTGGAGGAGATGCAAATGATTTGGCGTATGTTTCTCCTAAAAGCGGGAGGGCGGTTTCAAAAAAAATGGGCGAACCTTATAAAGACAAGCTCTTGCCTTTGCCGAAGTTTATGTATCAAGAAGTGTTTGTGGCTGATAAAGACGCATTGATTGCCGGATTGAATACAACGGGTTATTTTTTACTTCACTATGCCGGTTTGAAACAGTTGCCGGTATTAAGAAATACGATTGTTTAAAAAAGTTAAAAATTTATTAAAGATGACTTGACGATATTTTCCAAATATGATAGGGTTATCTTGAATAAAGTTAATTTTAAAAAAGCAAGAAATGAAAAGGAGTTTTTTATGGCTATTGAAAGAACATTTTCAATGATCAAGCCGGATGCAACGGCAAGAAATTTAACAGGTGCAATTAATGCAAAGATTGAAGAAGCGGGTCTTCGTATTGTTGCTCAAAAACGTGTTTGGATGACAAGAAAACAAGCCGAAACTTTTTATGCAGAACATAATGGCCGCCCGTTTTTTGAAGAACTTGTCGAATTTATGAGTTCTGCGCCTATTGTTGTTCAGGTTTTGGAAGGTGAAGATGCTATTGTGAAATATCGCACGGTGATGGGTAAAACAGATCCGGCAGAAGCTGATAAAGGCACAATTCGTGCTGAATTTGCCGAAAGTAAAGGTCGCAACTCTGTTCATGGTTCTGATTCACCGGCTTCCGCTCAAAGAGAAATTGCTCAATGGTTTAGCTTAAACGAAATTGTCGGTTAAGCCTTGTATGACAGATAAAGAAAAGCTGGGTGAAGCGAAAGCTATTACTCGGCTTTTTTAATAAAAAAGGGGATAAAAATGGCATTTGAATTGCATTTTCCGGTTTTGCTTAATGAAGTTTTAACCTATTTGGACTGCCAAAAGGGTGGTCTTTATATGGATGGAACGTTTGGTGCCGGCGGATATACTCAAGCAATTTTAAATGCCAATCCTTTAAATCGAGTTATTTCTTTTGATAGGGATCCGAGTGTTCAAAAAACGGTAACTAAGCTTCAAAATGAATATCAAAATCGTTTTACTTTTATCAATGATTGTTTTTCAAATCTTGAAAAATATTTGACAGAGCCGTTAGATGGGTTGGTTTTAGATTTGGGCGTTTCCTCTATGCAAATTGATGAAAGGGAAAGGGGATTTTCTTTTCGTTTCTCCGGTCCCTTAGATATGCGCATGAGTGGGGACGGATTATCGGCTAAAGACGTTGTGAATACTTTTAAAGAATCGGAAATTGCCGATATTTTGTTTAAATATGGAGAAGAAAAAGCGTCTCGCAGAATTGCAAAAAATATTATAAAAGCGCGTTCTCAAAAAGAAATTGAAACAACGGGGGAGTTGGCAGAAATCATTCATCAGGTTATGCCAAAACCAAAGGACGGATCGGATAGCGCCATGCGTTCGTTTCAGGCGCTCAGGATTTTTGTGAATGACGAATTAGGGGAATTGGAACGGGTTTTAGACTCAGCCCAACGAGTTTTAAAGCCAAACGGGCGCTTGGTTGTTGTGACTTTTCACTCTTTGGAAGATAGAATTGTGAAAAACTTTATGATTCAAAATTCTGATTTAAAACCGAATCAAAATAGGCATGATGTGATGAGTTTTATGAATGAGACAAAACCGATTTTTAAGGTATTAACAAAAAAGGCTATATTACCGAGTAAAGAAGAACTTGAGATAAATTCAAGATCGCATTCGGCAAAGTTGCGGGCGGCTTTTTTGTTGGAACGGTAAGGGGGATGGATGAAAAAGTTTTTAATTAATGTGATGTTTTTATTGATGGCCGTTTTTTCAGGAGTGGCTTTGTTTTCGCTTAAATATCAAGTGAAAGAAAAAGAAACGGAATTAAAAAGAATTCATGTTAATATTTTGAAAACAAAACGGGATTTACACATGTTAGAGGCCGAATGGGCTCATTTAAATGATCCTAAGCGGTTAAAAGCCATTGTGACAAATCAAACGGATTGGAAAGTAATTAAATCCGAACAGTTGGTAAAGGTGGATGATTTGCCCATTAAATTGGAAGAAGCGGAAACAAAAAGCGAGTCAGAAGGGGAGGATAAATAAATGTTTAAGCGGAAAAAAGAAACGTTTTATTATGCAGGGCATGAGGTTCCTCCTTTAACATCAATGGATCGATACAAGTGTTTGGATGATGCGACAAAAGGCGTGTTACAAAAGGCAAGCGGGCGAATAGCTTTTATTATGGTTGTTTTTTCGCTTTGTTTCTTAATTATTATCGGAAAATTATTTTATTTAACAGTTTTATCTTATCAATCAAGAAGTTATAAGCCTTCTGTGTTAAAAACGGATTTAAATATTAACAGACACAACATTTTGGATAGAAACGGCATGATTTTAGCAACCAGTGTGCCGACAAAAGATTTATCGATTAATCCGAAAGAGGTTAAAGCAAAAGATAGGGTCTCTGTTGCTGAAAATTTGGCGAAAGTTTTACCAGGGGTGACAAAAGAAGACGTATTGAAAAAAATAAATCAAGGCGGATCTTTTCGTTATATTAAACGCAATATTACACCGGTGGAACAAAAAGATGTTAATTGGTTAGGCTATTATTTTTTGCAAGAAACAGATGGGGAAAAACGTGTGTATCCGCAAGGGTCCTTATTTGCGCATCTTTTAGGAAGTGTGGATATCGATAACAAAGGAACGGCAGGGCTTGAAAAATCTTATGAAAAGGAGTTGCAAGAAAATAATGTGACTTTATCATTAGATATGTCTGTTCAAGAAACAGTTGCGAGAGTTCTTTTTGAAAATATTCAAAAATATCAAGCATTAGGCGGCGCAAGTATCGTGATGGATGTTCATACAGGGGAAGTGTTGGCCAGTGTTTCTTTGCCCGATTATAATCCGAATATTGCGCAAGATTCCGATAGTTCGGCCAGATTTAATAAAGCAACGTTGGGGGCTTATGAATTTGGATCTGTTTTTAAATTATTTAATACGGCAATGGCGCTTGAAAATAAAGTGATTCGTCCGCATGATGTTTTTGATACAACCAATTCATTTAAAATAGGAAGAAAAACAATTGATGATTATCGCGGACAAAAAAGACCATTGATGGTGCCGGAAATTTTAATTCATTCTTCCAATATCGGCTCGGTAAAAATAGCATTGAAAGCCGGCTATCAAATGCAAAAAGATTTTTTGTCTCGTTTCGGTTTTTTTCAACCATTACCCATTCAACTGCCGGAAAAAACAAAACCGCAATATCCTATGGAAGCTAAATGGGCGGATATGACCAGTGCCACTGTTTCGTATGGTTATGGAATTGCCGTTTCCCCGCTTCATTTGATTTCGGCTGTCAGTGCTCTTGTTAACGGCGGATATTACCGTGTGCCGACTTTTATCAAAGACGGAAATAAAGGAAAGGCCGAATATCAGGTTATTTCTCAAAGAGTTTCAGAGCAAATCAGACACATGATGTGGGGGGTTATTAATTGGAATTTAAAAGACTCTGACCCGATTAAAAAATATCATGTCGGTGGAAAAACCGGTTCTGCTGAAATGTTAGTAAATGGTGGTTATACGGAAGGAACTTTAAGAACAACGTTTGTGTGTGCTTTCCCGATGAATGCTCCCAAATATGCCGTTTTGGTTGTTCTTGAAAATCCGAAACGATTAGAAGGACAATATGCCAGCACGGCCGGATGGAATGCTAAACCGACAGGATTGCAAATTGTCCTTGAAATTGCCTCTTATTTAGGCGTTTCGGCTCAACCTGAATGGGCGCAACCATCATATATGAAAAAATCTGTTGAATTATCGCTTGAAGCCAGAAAAAGAAGGTAAAAAATGTTATTAGTTGAGTTATTAAAAAAGGTTAATCTCGAATGTAATGATTGCACTGATATTCAAGTAGAGGGAATAAGTGTTTCTTCTAAAGAAATAAATAAGGGGGACATTTTTGTTCCGGTTAAAGGTGAAAAGGCAGACGGACTTGATTTTTTAAGTGAAGCAATTGAAAACGGGGCTGCTATTGTTTTGACTGATAGAGAAATTAAAACACATTTACCTGTTATTAAAAGCAAAAATTTAAGCGAGGATATAGCTAAAATTGCATCAGTTTTGTATCCTTGTTCCAAAATAAAAACAATTGCCGTGACCGGCACAAACGGAAAAACATCAACGGCTTATTATGTCTATCAACTGTTAAATGCTTTTCACCATAAAACAGCTTCGATTGGCACATTGGGTGTCTATGTTGATGATGTTTTAACAACAGGGAAAATGACAACGCCGGACAGCATATCTCTTGCAAAAACATTATATGAACTGGAACAAAAAGACGTTGAATATGTTGTTTTGGAAGCTTCCAGTCATGGGCTTGTTCAAAACAGACTTTTTTCTTTTGAATTTGAATCAGCGGGGTTCACAAATTTAACACGTGATCACTTGGATTATCATGGATCTATGCAAGCTTATTTTGACGCTAAAAAAATCTTGTTTCAAAAGCTTTTAAAACAAGAGGGTGTTGGAGTTTTAAACACAGATGATGAGAGTTTTAATGAATTGAGCTTAATTTTAAAAGAAAGAAATATTCCGATTTTTTCATATGGGGTTAAAGGTCATGATTTGAAAATTAATAAATTATCTCCTTTACCGAACGGGCAACTTTTATCTTTAACTTATCAAGGAATAACAAAAGAGATTCATTTAAATATTTTTGGCTCATTTCAAGTTCATAATATTCTTTGCGCTATGGGATTGGTTTCAAAATTGGGTATTCCAATGAATGATTTGATTGATTATTTGCCAAACTTAAAAGCGCCGGAGGGCAGATTGGAATGCGTTGCAAGTCAAAACGGCGCTCATATCTTTGTTGATTATGCGCATACGCCGGATGCGCTTCATAATGTTCTTGCATCTTTAAGACCGCATACAAAAGGATCATTAGTGGCTTTAATCGGTTGTGGCGGAAACAGGGATACAGGAAAAAGAGCTTTAATGGGTGAAATTGCTCAAAAAGAAGCAGATAAAGTTTTTATCACAGATGATAATCCAAGGTTTGAAGAGCCTTCTTTAATTCGAGAGATGATTTTTAAAGCTTGTCCTAAAGCAAAAGTCATCGCTAACAGAAAAGAAGCTATTTATCAATCTATTGGCTCTTTAAAAGAAAATGATATATTGGTGTTATGCGGAAAAGGACATGAAACAGGGCAGCTCGTGAATGGAATTTGTTATCCGTTCTCTGATAAAAAAGAAGCGTTGGCGGCAATAAACACACTCAATCATTTGATTTGGGATAAGCAGTCTTTAGAAGAAGCATTAGGTGTTTTTGTGGATGAAAGTATTCGTGTTTCAGGCGTTTCAATCGATACAAGAACACTTGAACCCGGTGACTTATTTTTTGCCCTTAAAGGGGAAAAGGTTGATGGACATAAATTTGTTAAAACAGCTGTTGAAAAAGGCGCCGGTGCTTGTTTGGTTGAAAAAGAAGTTCAAGGGGTTCAAAAGAACCGTCAAATTATTGTTCCAAACGTGATGGAAGCTCTTGAAAAATTAGCGCTATATCGAAGAAAGAAGAGTTCGGCACTTTTTATTGGTGTGACGGGAAGTTCCGGAAAAACAACAACAAAAGAAATGTTAAAAACTTGTTTAGAAGTTTATGGAAAAACACATGCAACGAAGGGAAATTTTAATAACGAAATCGGGGTTCCTCTTACGTTAGCTTCTATGCATCCGGAAACAAAATATGCGGTGATTGAATTAGGGATGAACCATAAAGGCGAAATTTCAAAATTAACGAAACTTGTGCAACCGGATGTCAGTATTATTACCATGATCGGATCGGCTCACAGGGAATTTTTTAACTCTGAAGAAGAGATTGCCTTGGCAAAATCCGAAATTTTTCTGGGACAAAAAAAATCAAGTGTTGCAATTTTAAATCATGACTCTTCATTTTTCCCTGTTATGCAAAAAAAAGCGCTTGAAAACGGATTAAAAATAGTTTCTTTCGGGCAAAATCAAGAGGCTTCTTTTCAGTTAATTTCATGTGATATCTCGGATAAGTGTTTTATTAAATTTAAAAGAAAAGACCAAGAATATGCTTATCAAATTAATTTTTTGGGACAGCATTTTGCCATGAATTCATTGGCTGTTTTAGCCGGAATTGAAGCTTTAGGTCTTGATTTTGAAAATGTTTTAGATGTTATTCAAACAACAAAACCCATTCAAGGCCGAGGGTTGATGAAACAGCTTGTATTAAAAGGAAATAAAAAAATAACATTAATAGATGATTGTTATAATGCCAATCCTTCTTCAATGAAAGCGTCTTTATCTGTTTTATCAAAGCAAACAGGGGGAAGAAAAGTAGCGATTTTAGGGCAAATGCTGGAGTTGGGAGAAAATGGCGTTCAATTACATAAAGATTTATTAAAAAATATTCTTGAAAATCAAATTGATCGGGTATATACCATAGGAACACTTATGAAACATTTACATGAATTATTGCCTAGTCATATTCAAGGCGGTTATTTTGAAACCGTTGAAGAGTTAATGAGGGGGATTTATTCTGAGATAAATGAAAATGATATTGTTTTGGTAAAAGGATCAAACAGTGTCGGCTTAAACAGATTGGTTAAAATGTTGCAAGAGATGAATTAGGGAGAAAAAATGTTATATTTGCTATCGTTGTTGTCATCAGATTTTAGTTTTTTAAATATTTTTAAGTATATTACATTCAGAGCAGGTGGCGCTCTTGCAACGGCTTTTTTGATTATGTTGATTTGCGGTCCGAAATTTATTTCTTGGCTTAAAAGCAAGCAAGGAGAGGGACAGCCGATTAGGCAAGATGGCCCGGAAACTCATTTTTTAAAACGTGGAACCCCTTGTATGGGTGGGCTTTTAATTATTGTTTCAATTTTGATTTCAACTTTTCTTTGGGCTCAATTAACAAATTCATATATTTGGGTTATGGCGTTTGTTTTGTCCGGGTTTGGTTTGGCCGGTTTTTTTGATGATTATAAAAAATTAACGAAGAACTCTTCAAATGGGATATCTGCCAAACAAAAATTATCTTTGCAATTTTTAATCAGTTTTGTTGCTTGCCTTTGGATGATTTGTTTGGAAACAGGTCCAATGGGAACAACATTGACCATCCCATTTTTTAAAGACTTATCTATTGATTTAATGTATTTTTATATTCCATTTGTTTTAATTGTTATGGTTGGAAGTTCCAATGCTGTTAATTTAACGGATGGATTAGATGGGCTTGTTTCGTTGCCGGTAATTATGTGTTGTTTTGTTTTTATGGTTATTTCCTATTTGGTCGGACGAGTAGATTACAGTGCTTATTTGCATATCCATTATGTAGCCGGAGCCGGTGAGATGGCTGTATTTTGCGGGGCGGTTATTGGGGCAACTCTTGGGTTTTTATGGTTTAATGCTCATCCGGCGCAAGTTTTTATGGGTGATACGGGGTCTTTGGCTTTAGGTGGTGTTTTAGGGGCTTTAAGCGTTGCCACAAAACAAGAATTATTGTTGGCTGTTGCCGGTGGAATTTTTGTTGCGGAAGCCTTGTCTGATATTATTCAAGTCGGCTCATATAAATTAAGAAAAAAACGCGTCTTTTTAATGGCCCCATTGCACCACCATTTTGAAAAAAAAGGCTGGTCGGAAACAACGGTTGTTGTTAGATTTTGGATTATTTCTGTTTTATTGGCTATCATTGCATTATCAACTCTTAAAATTCGATAGGAGAATGAAATGACAGGTTTTTTTGAAAAAGTCCGCCTCTTTTTTTCCGAACGCTTTAGGGATATAAATCGTCAGTTGCTTTATGCCGCAATTGTGTTGATTTTATATGGTATTTTTTTGATTTTTGCAGCAAGTCCGGGAGTCGCTTACCGAACAAATCGTGAAACATTTTATTTTATCAACAGGCAACTTATCTTTTTGTTTCCGACAGTTTTGGTGTTATTCGGAACGGCATTTTTATCGTTTAAGCATATCAGACGATTATCCGGATTGGTATTGGTTGCTTCGCTTGTTTGCATGGTTTATGTTGTGTTATTCGGAACTCAAATTCAAGGGGCAAAACGCTGGCTTTATTTTCTTGGAATCGGGTTGCAACCCTCTGAATTTATGAAGCCGGCTTTTGCGGTTGTCTGCGCTTGGTTATTAGCTTCCGGTCGATTGATTAAGCAGTTCCCTGGGTATTGGCTTGCTTTTGCGCTTTATGGGGTGATTGCCCTTTTATTAATGGGACAACCGGATATCGGTATGCTTGTAACGGTGACAGCTATGTTTGGCGTTCAACTTTTCTTATCCGGTATTCCCATGTTAGTTGTTTCGTTTTTATGCGCCTCAGCTGTCAGTTTAGGTGTTTTTGCATATTTTATGTTTGATCACGTGCATACCAGAGTAAACAGATTTTTAAACCCGACAGAAGGTCAGGAAGCTTATCAGGTAGAAAAATCAATGGAAACACTTAAAAATGCCGGTTGGTTCGGGAAAGGTCCCGGTGAAGGAATTGTGAAATATGAATTGCCTGATGCGCATACGGATTTTATTTTAGCAGTTTCTGCCGAAGAATTCGGATTTATTTTAACAACATTATTAATTTTTGTTTTTGCTTTTATTGTTTTAAAAGGTTTTCGTCTTTTAAGACAGTCAAATAATCATTTTTGTCAAATTGCAGTTGCGGGTCTGTTGACACAAATTGCAATTCAGGCTATTGTTAATATGGGATCAACGTTAAATTTGTTGCCGACAAAAGGGATGACTCTTCCGTTTATTTCTTATGGAGGCTCTTCGTTGGTGTCGATTGGGTTTGCGTTTGGCATTATTTTGGGTTTAACAAGATGTCATACACTTTCTCGTGGGTTGGAATAATTTATTTTAAAAGGATACAAAATGGGACATAAAAGATATAGAAATCAAGAAAAGAAAAAAACTCATGAGAAAAAGAATGCACCCTTGATTGTGGTTACAACCGGTGGAAGCGGGGGGCATATTTTTCCGGCTGAATCGATTTGTTCTGCTTTGTTAAAAAGTGGATATAAAGTGGTGTTTGTAACGGATAAAAGAGGAAAGGCTTTTGCGTCACTTCCGGGTGTTGAAACATATAAATTAATGTCTGAAGCGGTTGCAAGGCGCACGGTTTTTCATAAAGGTATCGCTGCCATGAAATTATTTTTTGGAGCCGTTCAAGCGCTTTGCTTGCTTCAAAAATTAAAACCGGCTGCTGTAATCGGTGTGGGAGGTTATGCTTCTTTTCCGGCTGTTTTGGCGGCTCATTTGTGGCGTATCCCCGTTGTTTTGCATGAACAAAATGCGGTGTTGGGGCGCGCAAATCGTATTTTGGCAAAAGGGGCTTGTTTGATTGCAACTTCATTTATGCCGACAAAAAGAATTCCGGCAAATGCAGTGACTTTAAGAGTGGGTATGCCGGCAAGAAATCAAATTTTAGAAAAAGAAAATTCCCCTTATCCGCCAAAAGGTAAAGATTTTAATCTTCTTGTTTTTGGGGGAAGTCAGGGCGCTTCTTTTTTCAGCCGTGTTTTTCCTGAAGTTTTGCTTCAATTACCAACTGAACTGAAAGAAAAACTTGTTTTAACACAACAAGCAAGACCTGAAGATATTGAATATGTTCGCAATATTTATAAAGGTCAGCCATTTAAAAAAGTGACCGTTGAATCATTTTTTGATAATATGCCCGACTTGTTGGAGCAAGCTCATTTGGTTGTTGCAAGAGGTGGCGCTTCAACGATTACAGAGCTTGAAATTGTTGGACGACCTGCTATGATTGTGCCATTGCCGACAGCTGCAGATGATCACCAAACGGAAAATGCAGCCGGTTTTTGCGATAGTGGTGCAGGGTGGCTTATTCCGGAAAAAGGATTCAGCTCATTGCGCGTTTCAGAACAGTTGGCTGAATTAATGAAAAATCCGAAAGAGCTCTCTATTGCAGCGGCGCAAAGTTATTCAAGAGCGATGCCGAAAGCTGCTCAAAGCGTGGTTGATGAAGTTAAAAAAATTATTGAAAATGGCAAACAAGAAGGAGGTTTATAAATGAAACTTTCTTGTCCGTTAAAAAAAATTCACTTTATCGGTATTGGTGGTATCGGTATGAGTGCCATTGCGGAAATGCTTGTAGATTTAGGTCTTTTTGTTCAAGGTTCGGATGCCAAAGAAAGTGCAAATACCAAACGGGTTCAAAAAAGTGGTATTCCTGTCTTTATCGGGCATAAAAAAGAAAATTTAAAAGGAGTGGATGCCGTTGTTATTTCAAGTGCCATCAAACCGGATAACCCCGAGTTACTTGAAGCCAGAAGACTTGGTATTCCTGTTGGACACCGCTCAGAAATGTTGGCTGAAATTTTAAATTATAAAAGAAGCATTTGTGTGTCCGGAACGCATGGCAAAACAACAACTTCTTCTCTTTTAGCCAGTATTTTAATGCAAGCAAAATTAAAACCGAGTTTTGTTATCGGGGGTATTTTAAATTCGCAATCTTCGAACGCCAGACTTGGAAAAGGGGATTATGTTGTTGTTGAAGCAGATGAATCGGATGGCTCATTTTTAAAATTACCGACCACAATTAGCGTTGTTACAAATATTGATCCGGAACACATGGATCATTATAAAACTTTTGATAATATGAAAAAAGCTTATGGGCTGTTTATTCAAAATACGGCTTTTTATGGCTTTTCGGTTGTTTGCACCGATCATGAAACGGTTAAAGAAGTTATCAAAGATATTGATACAAGACGAATTGTTTCATACGGATTAAATAAACAAGCGGATGTTCATGCGGATCATATTCGAATGGGATCAGATGGTATTATTTTTGATGTTTTTGTGAGAAATGGCTCTAAATTTAAAAAGATTAAAGATGTTAAATTGGCAATGTTTGGCAAACATAATGTTTTAAATGCCTTGGCAGCGATTGCCGTTTCTTTAAGATTGGGAATTTCCGAATCTGTCATTAAAAAAGCGCTTTCAACGTTTGAAGGCATTCAACGAAGATTAACATTGAGAGGGGTTTTAAATAAAGTAAAAGTTTATGATGATTATGCGCATCACCCAATTGAAATTAAAGCAACTCTTGAGGCTGTTAAAAGTTCGGTAAAAGGCAAAATCGTTGCAGTTTTTCAGCCACATCGATATTCCAGATTTAGTGATTTATGGGATGATTTTTTAACTTGTTTTAGTGCTGCTGATGAAGTGCTTGTATTAGATGTTTATGCGGCCGGTGAAACGATGATACCGGGGGTAACGGCGCCGGCGTTTGTTCAAGGGCTTGGATTAAAAGGGAAAAAAGCTTCTTATTTAGCATCGATTGAAGGTTTAAAAGAAACAGCTTCCTTATTGTCCCCATCCGATACGATTGTTTGTTTAGGGGCGGGGTCGATTTCAGCTGAAGTAACGCAACTTTTGAAAAAAGAGAAGGGGTTGAAAAAATAATGGCAAAGCGCACCTTTTTAAAGCGATTTTTAAAGAATTTTAAAAATAAAAATGACTCATTGGTTTCATCATTGCCAAAAGTCAGGGGTGTTTTATTATTTAATGAACCGCTTTCAAAGAAAAATTGGTTTGGTGTCGGCGGTGCGGCAGATGTTTATTTTGAACCGGCTGATATTGATGATTTAAAGACAATGATTTTAAATTTAAAATCCGTTCCGATAACATTGCTTGGAGCCGGCAGTAATGTTTTAATCAGAGATGGGGGGATTCCCGGGGTTACAATTAAACTTGGAAAGGCTTTTTCAAAGATAGAAGTTGTTGAAGATGATAAACTGATTGTGAAAGCAGGGGCATTGGTTATGGATGTTTCCAGAGTGGCTCAGAAAAATTCAATTAGCGGATTTGAATTTTTATGTGGGATACCGGGCTCTCTTGGCGGCGGGATCAGAATGAATGCAGGGGCCTATGGATCAAGCCTTTTTGATGTGTTGGAAAAGTTAACTGTTTTAACAAAAGAAGGGCATATCAAAGAATTTCAAAAAGACGAGCTCTTGGACGCTTTTTCTTATCGTTGCTGTCATTTGCCAAGTGATTGGATTTTTTTGGAAGCTGTTTTAAAAGGAAAAAAAGAAACGGATAATCAACTGATTACCGAACGCATGAATTTAAATAAACAAAAAAGAGATGCCGGACAACCAAAAGGGGTCAGAACGGCCGGATCAACTTTTAAAAATCCGCAAGGCTTATCGGCTTGGCAACTGATTGAAAAATCAGGAATGAAAAATGCTAAAGTGGGTGGAGCCGTTGTCAGTGATAAACATGCAAACTTTTTAATTAATACCGGTAAAGCAACAGCAAAAGATATTGAAACATTAGGAGAAAAAATCCGTCAGGTTGTTTTGGAAAAAGAGGGTGTTTCTTTAGAATGGGAAGTGAAAAAATTGGGAGTTGAAGATGAGTAAAAATGAAAAAGATTCTCCGGTTTTAGTTTTGGAAGGCGGTATTTCTGCGGAAAGAGAAATTTCTTTTAAAAGTTCGGCCAGTGTTCAAAAAGCCTTGAAAAAGCTTGGATATAAAGTTCTTTTATTTGACATGCAACAAGGAATTGATTCTTTAAAAAAACTTATTGATAAAGAAAAGCCTTTTGTTGTTTTTAATGCTTTGCATGGCGGGTGGGGCGAAAACGGTCATATCCCGGCTTTTTTAGACATGATAAAAATTCCTTACACTCATTCTGGTTTTTTTGCTTCTGCCCTTGGTATGAATAAAACGGCTTGTAAAGCTGTTGCGGCTTCTTTAAATATTGAGGTGGCTAAAGGGATTATTCCGGCAAATGAATGGATTTTAAAAACAAGTGAAACAGATTTTGATTGTGTGATAAAACCAAATCAAGAAGGCTCTTCAGTCGGTGTTATAATTTTAAAAAAAGGAGATCGGATTCCAGATGAAGTGAAACAAGAAGTTTTGCTTGGGAAGACATTTGTTGTTGAAGAATACATTAATGGACGAGAATTTTCCGTTGGAGTTTTGGATGAAGATGTTTTGGGGATTATTGAGCTTGTTCCCAAAGATGGTTTTTATGATTATGAGCATAAATATAAAAAGGGCAAAACAGAACATCTTTTCCCTTCAAATTTATCGGATGATGTGATAAAAAAGCTTCATGAAGCAGCTTTAAAAATGCATTCTTTTTTAGGATGTCGTGGTGCAACAAGATGCGATTTTCGATATGATGATAAAGAAAACAGAGTTGTTTTTTTGGAAATTAACACGCATCCCGGATTAACTGATTTATCTTTGGTTCCGGAGCTTGCTTTACATAAAGGAATCTCTTATAATCAACTTATTGAATATCTTATTAAACAAGCGGATTTTGAAAAATGAAAAAAAGAAGACAAAAGAAAAGAAAAAATAAATTTTTGAAACTGAAAATTATCGGGTTTATCGTTTTTGGACTTTTGATTGCCGGTGTCGCTCTTTCTTTTTCGCCGGTGGGAAAAGATGTTCAACAAGTTGGCCAAAAAGCGGTCAATCTTTGTGTTCAAAAAGCTCATTTTAATTTAGAACGCGTTGTGGTGGAAGGGCATATTCGAACGAAGTTAAATGATTTAAATGCCAAGCTCAATTTAAGACAGGGTATGCCTATTTTTGAAATTGATTTGGAAAAGGAAAAACAATCCGTTTTGGAATTGCCTTGGATAAAAACCGTTCGTATTGAGCGCCATTTGCCAACACAAATTTTAATCAGTGTAACGGAAAAGAAACCCATTGCCGTTTGGCAAAATAAAAAGAAATATTGGCCGATTGATGAAAACGGTGAAGCTATTTTAGATGATAAAACATTGCTTAAAAACGTGTTGTTGGTTGTGGGGGAAGATGCGCCGGAGCATACGCCTGAATTAATTGAAATATTGAATAATTATCCGGATATTGCCTCGGTTACAAGATCGGCAGTCCGAGTTGGAAAAAGAAGGTGGAATCTTTATTTAAATGATGCGGAAAACGGCCTTGAAATCCGTTTGCCGGAAACAGGAATAAAAGAGGCGCTTGCCCGCTTAACAAAATTTAAAGAAGAAGGGGATATTTTAAATCGGGATATCAAGGTGATTGATTTAAAATTACCGGATCGTTTAATTGTTAAAAGCAATTCATCCTTGAAATAAAAAAGAGAGACAAAATGGCAAAAAAAAATAAATTGAAATCGGTTATAACGTTATTAGATGTCGGCACAAGTAAAATTTGTTGTATGTCTGTCCGTTTTAATTCGGATGGACATCCGGAAGTTATCGGAACGGGTTATGCGCCTTCCAGAGGGATTAATGCCGGTGCCATTGTGAATTTAGACTTGGCGGCAGACTCTATTCGCGCGGCGTTGTCAGAACTTGAAAAACAAACGGAAAGACAAATCGGCAGTGTCGTTGTTAATATTTCATCAACGCAATTAAAGTCCTGCCATATTCATAAAGAAGTTGATATCAGCGATGGGCGGCCTATTTCAGCGAATGATGTTAAAAGATTGGTGGATGGCGTTGTAACTTCTTGTCTTTCTGAGGGAGATGAAGTTATTCATGCTTTTCCGTTAAGTTATACGGTTGATAAAGAACCGGGCATTTCAGATCCAAGAGGCTTATATGGGCATAAGCTTGGTGTTCACATGCATGTGATTGTGTTGCCGGAAAGTCAATCAAGAAATTTAGTGGCGGCATTAGACAGGCATCATGTGTCTATTGATATGAAAGTGGCAACACCTTACGCCTCTGCTTTGGCAACAATTACTGATGAAGAAAAAGAAATTGGGGCAACTGTTGTTGATTTTGGGGCAGGAACAACCTCTGTTGCCATTTTTTTAGAAGGCGGTTTGGTTCATTTAGATATTGTTCCTCAAGGGGGAACTATTTTCTCAAAAGATATTGCCAGAGGGTTGGGATGTTCTTTTTCTGTGGCAGAACGTCTTAAAACATTACATGGAGCGGCTTTTGAATCCATTCGAGATAGTATGGATAGGTTGATTGTTCCGGTATTAGGGGAAGAAAATCAAAATATGCAAGTTCCAAAGTCAGATTTGATTTCTGTTATTTTACCGAGATTAGATGAAGTTTTGGAAAATGTCGGTAAGATTTTTCAAAAATATCCCCGATTCGTCATTGCAACAAAGCATATTGTGTTAAATGGCGGCGGAAGTATGCTTTTAGGGCTTAAAGATAAGGTGATGAACACATTTGGTGGCGTTGCCAGACAAGGAAAGCCGGATAATATACGCGGATTGCCTAAACAATTTGAACCATATACATTTTCTACTTGCATTGGCTTGTTAAAATATGTAATGATAAAAGAGAAAAGTTTGTTGAATGAAAAATTTTCAACACAAGGAGAGCAAAAAAAGGGTTTATTTGGAAAGGTTTCACAATGGTTAGTTCAGAATTTTTAGATTCAAATGAAAACAGCTTGTCAATTGGGTTGGCGACACAACCGCCTGAAGTTTTGTTAACGCCGAATATCGGTGTTATTGGTGTTGGTGGAGCTGGTGGAAATGCTGTTAATAATATGGTGGCAACTGAGCTGAGCGGTGTTTCCTTTTTTGTTGCCAATACGGATGCTCAAGCCCTTTCAAGATCTCTTGTTTCCGAACGGATACAATTAGGTGTTGCTTTAACACAAGGCTTAGGTGCCGGTGCAAATCCCGAAGTCGGGCGTGCGGCTGCCGAAGAAACCGTTGAAAGAATTACCGAATGTTTAAAAGGATTGCATCTTTTATTTATCACCGCCGGTATGGGTGGTGGAACCGGAACGGGTGCTGCGCCTGTTATTGCAAGAATTGCCAAAGAAATGGGAATTTTAACTGTTGGTGTTGTTTCTAAACCATTTCAATTTGAAGGTAGTAAACGGATGCGAACAGCCAATAACGGTTTAGCTGAACTTAAAAAATATGTGGATACGCTCCTTGTGATTCCAAACCAAAACTTATTTAGAGTTGTTTCAAACAGCACAACATTTGCTGATGCTTTTAAAACAGCTGACGGGGTGTTATGTCAAGGGGTTCGCTCTATTACCGATTTGATTATTCGTCCGGGCATGATTAACCTTGATTTTGCTGACGTTAAAACCGTTCTTTCTTCAATGGGAAGAGCGATGATGGGAACCGGCGAAGCCACCGGTGAAAACAGAGCTGAAATCGCTGTTGAAAAAGCAATTTCAAATCCGCTTTTAGATGATTCTTCCATTCGTGGAGCCAAAAGTGTTCTTCTTAATATTTCGGGTGGTTTGGATTTAACTTTAGCTGAAGTTGATTTAGCAGCTGAGCGGATTAGAGAAGAATTAGGTGAAGAAGATGCGAATATCATTTTTGGAACTTGCGCGGATGAAGCCTTGCATGGAATGATTCGTATTTCTATTGTTGCAACGGGAATTGATGAATTGCCTGCCCTGGAAACAACTTCAAATAATAAAGTTGTAACTTCTCAAGAACAAATTGTTGCCGTTCCTGTTGATGAAACGGCTCAACAATCATCGATTAAGCCTGTTTTTGACAATAAACCGGAGCAATTATCATTGATTAATGAACAACAAGAATTACCTGAAAATGAACGGTTTGAAAATGTTGTTCGTGAAGCAATCGGTGAGGAAGCTTATAAAGGAGTGGAAATGGCAATTGATTTGGCCAGTAAACCTCAAAATGAACAACCATTATTAATTAATGAGGAAGTTCCGATAATGAAAGCACCAGTGAATGTTCCTCTTAAAGCTGATATTCAACCGCCGATTGATATTGAATCGAAAAAAGTGGATAATAATGTTAAACAGACTAAAGGGAGCAGTTGGATAGATATTTTCAGCCCCGGTAAAAAGAATAAAATGCAAGTGCCGGCAGCGGCTTCTTCTGTTGGAACGAGTGGTCACAATTCAGATGATTTGAATATGGATAATCCATTTGATACGGATGATTTACCGGCATTTTTAAGACGGGGTTAATAAAAAAAGAAAAGAGAGGCCCCGGCCTCTCTTTTTTATAGGATGTGATCAATGAAACCTGCACTTCAAACCAGAGCGACTGCGCTTGGAATTTTAAAAGATGTTTTAGATAATAAAATAACGATTACCCTTGCTTTTGCCAAATGCAAAAACTTAAAGGAAATGGTGCCCGCTGATGAAAAATTTGTTCGCCTTCTTGTTTTAACAACATTAAGAAGATATGGGCAATCAAAAAAAATTTTATCTCAATATGTGAAAAAAAAGTTTTCCGGCAAAAAAAAGGAAGTGGAACGAATTTTAATTTTAGCCATTGTGCAACTTTATTTTTTAAAAACACCGCCTCATGCCGTTGTTGATACGTCTGTTGAATTGACAAAAATTTTAAGGTTAAAGTTTTTTTCCGGCTTTGTAAATGGCGTTTTGCATGCCGTTTGCAATAAAATTAATGATGTGTTGCAAGATGAATTGGAAAATCTACCGGTCTGGTTAAAAGAAAGTTGGATATCTTGTTATGGAGAGGAAAAAACAAGGAGCTTTGTTAAATATTTTAATTCAGAACCTTTCTTGGACATTTCCGTGAAAGAAAATCCAGAAGAATGGGCAAAAAAATTAAATGGAATCGTTATAAATCAAAAGACTGTTCGTTGTCATTTTACTGAAAATATTCCCTCTTTAGAAGGATATGCGGAAGGCGCTTGGTGGGTTCAAGAAGCCTCTGCGGCTATGCCGGCCGAATTATTTTCTTGCATTAATGAGAAAAAAGGCGCGGATCTTTGTTCGGCCCCCGGTGGCAAAACAGCCCAGCTTGTGATGAGAGGCGGGTTTGTTGATGCGTATGATATTTCTTTAAATCGACTGGAAAGGTTAAAAGAAAATATTGAGCGTTTAAAATTAAAAAATAAAGTTCAGGTTATTTGTTCGGATGCGCTTGAAATTGAGGGACAGGAGAAATATGATTTTGTCTTGTTAGATGCGCCTTGTTCAGCAACAGGAACAATGAAACGGCATCCTGATTTAATGTATCTGCGGGAAAAAGAAGATGTTTTAAGGTTGGCAAAGCTTCAAAAAGAATTGCTTCAAAAAGCCGTTACTTTATTAAAAAAAGAGGGGGAATTGGTTTATTCAACCTGTTCACTTCAAGAAGAAGAAAATGAAGCGCTTATTCAATCCTTTTTAAAAGAACATAACGAAATGGAACGTGTAACACTGAAAAATAAAATATTGGCGCCTTTTTTTAATGAGTTTGGAGCCATTCAGGTATTGCCTGGGGTTAATGGGAACCAAGATGGCTTTTATGCTGTTCTTTTAAAGAAAAAATAAGGAGAAAAAATGAAAGTTTTATTGATAAACGGATCATCAAATTTAAAAGGGTGCACATTTACTGCGTTGAGCGAAGTTGCGATGATTTTAAATCAAGAAAAAATTGAAACAGAAATTATTCAGTTAGGTTCGAAAGAATATCATGATTGCACCGGATGCGGGTTATGTCGGTCAGCATTAAATGGTAAATGTATATATGAAGATATCGTTAATGAAATTATTGAAAAAGCAAAAGAAGCGGATGGCTTTGTTTTTGCATCTCCCGTTTATTATGCTCATCCATCCGGAAGATTGCTCAGCGTGATGGACAGACTCTTTTATGCCGGCGGGAAATATTTTGCACATAAACCGGCAGCAGCTCTTGTTTCGGCAAGAAGAGCAGGGACTTCGGCAAGTTTGGATGTGATTCAAAAATATTTTTTGATAAATCAAATGCCGGTTATTTCTTCAAGTTATTGGAATATGGTTCATGGCTCACAACCGCAAGATGTTCAAAACGATAAAGAAGGAATTCAAACACTTCATCATTTGGCAAAAAATATGAGTTATTTTTTAAATCTTATTCAACTTGGGAAAGAAAATCATATCTATCCGCCGCAAAATGAAAAAAGAGAGTTTACGAACTTTATTCGTTGATGAGTTCAAATTTTGACCACTTATAAGACTCAATATGTTTTGTTTTAACTAATTGATTTTTCTTGTTTTTGAATGTTTTTGTTGTGGGAGTGTCCTCAACGATTGTGTAACACTCATTTTGCGTCATCTTGCAATATTCATTATCAATTTTGATAAACCATCCAGCGTTACCGATAAAAAACATATTAAGTTTCATTATTTTTTTTATTGATTGTTCAGGTGTAATAACTTTTCCTTTTTCAGGGAGAATTTTTGCCTTTTTTAACGTGTTCGTATAAGAATCAACATATCCTCGTTGAATATAAAAAAGGATATTTTCAGGGTTTAAATTTGCAAAAGTTGAAGAGCCGATTCCGGCAACATATTGTGGCGCTAAACCTGATAAAATCAAAAATTCGAAAGGAATCTGATGATTTAAAGGTTTAATATTGGGACATAGATGCGTTAAAACTTTATGAGTTGGTGTTTTTAAATGAGTGGGATGTGGTTTATAAAACCAGGTGGTGTCCTTATAGGCTTTGCAAAGGTCTTTTAATGCCACCAGTTGAAAACTTTCTAAATTTGTTCCGGCAATAAATCCGAGTAAATAAATCCCTGTTTTTTTCCCTTTTAGAAGTTTTTGATATTTTTTTAAATCAACGCCGGCAAGAACTGCGATTTTTTCCAAATCATCAGGGGCGAGTTTATTTTTGAGAGCATAAAAGTCAACGGGTATAATTTTTATAAGATCATCTAATTTTTTGATTCTTTCACATTGAGGGTGCGCATCTTTTGTTGAGCAAAGTTTTTTTATATCGCCCCACATGTGCAATTTATGTTTTATTTTAGGATAGTTAAAGAAAATATAGTCTTTTTTTGGGGACCACCACATATAATTTGAAGCATCTTCATAAGCGTGGGATTCTAAAATTTTATTTTTTGGGAATACCTCAATAAAATGATTGAAAAAATAATCATGATGGAGATTGTGATGTAAAATGATTTTTGATTTTGGATTTGCTTTAGAGACTTCTTGAAGTTTTTTAAAAAAAAGATCCCAGTTATTTATAAAATAAGTATTTGATATTTCTCTTTATTTTTAATATATTGATCAAATCTCTTCCAAAAAATGAATTTTATGTCTTGCTCGTCCTGATTAATAAAATCAACCATTTGCAATAAAGCAGGCGAGGTTGCCGGATCATAATAAACATGAATTTTTGGTGGTGGTGTATAGGTAAAGTAAGCACAAAATAAAAGAATAAAAACAACACTTAATTTTAATATCGTTTTCATTTTATGCCTCTTTTTTTAAATTTCTTTTAAGCGTCTTTTTTGAAATTTTTTGAATTTTTCTAATATCAGATTAACAATTTCATCTGGAGTTTTACCTGTTGTATCAATAACAAGATCAAAGTTAGCTTCGTTATCGATATCAACATGATATAATTTTTTAAATCGCTCAACTTCTAAAGCCCGTCTGTTTAATAAGGCAGTTTCGGCCTCTTTAATTGAAGCATATTTTTTTTCTTCAGATCGAGTCGGATCATTAAAAATGCGACTTGCTGCAACTTTTGTTTCCACATTTAATTTGACTTTTAAGGAGGAGGGGATAAAAAAGAATCCCAATCTGGAATCAACAATAAAATTTTCGTCTTGAAGCACCAATTCTTTAAAAACAGAATCAATCTGTTCATCAATACTTGAATCTGTCATTGAAAGTTTGTTAAGTTCCAGTGTTGTTAATCCTCGCTCGGCGGCAATTTTCCGCTGGGCATTACCGGTTGAATAAAAGGTGTATCCAAGTTTTTTTGCCAGCAATTTTCCAACGGTGGATTTGCCACTGCCAAGCTGTCCGGAAAGGGTGATGATGAAATTCATTTTATCTCCGATTTAGATATCTAAATTTTCAACAAAACGGGCGTGTTCCTGAATAAATTGAAAACGATATTCCGGTTTTGTCCCCATCAGTCGTGTAACAATATTTTTTGTATATATTGCTTCTTCGGCCTCTTCTTCTGTTGCTTTATGTGGCACAACAACTTTTAATAATGTTCGTTTTTTCGGATCCATTGTTGTTTCTTTTAATTGTTGTGGGGGCATTTCTCCCAGCCCTTTAAACCTTGAAATATCCACATTTTTTGCATTTTTAAACACTGTTTTCAAAACTTTTTCTTTCTCTTCATCATCCGCAGCATAAACGGATTTTCCGCCTTGTGTTAATCGATAAAGAGGCGGAAGAGCTAAGAATAAATGGCCGTTTTCAATAAGCTTTGGCATTTCTTGATAGAAGAAAGACATTAATAAAGAAGCAATATGAGCGCCATCAACGTCTGCATCAGTCATAATAATGATTTTTTCATACCGAAGCGCATCTTCATTATATTTATCGCGTCTGCCACAGCCTAAAGCCTCAGTCATGTCCTTAATTTCTTCATTTGCCAAAATTTTATCTTGAGAGGCGCTGATAACATTTAAAATTTTACCTCTTAAAGGCAAAATAGCTTGAGTTTCTCTGTTTCTTGCTTGTTTAGCAGATCCGCCGGCAGAATCTCCTTCAACCAAAAAGAGCTCGGTTCCAAGTGTTTTTCCATGTGAGCAATCAGCTAATTTTCCAGGTAAACGCAATTTTTTTGTGGCGCTTGCTCTGGCTGTTTCAAGCGTTTTTTTCTTTCTTTTTCTTTCTTCTGCTTTTTCAACGATATAATCAAGCAAAATATTAGATGATTTGATATCTCGGCTCAGCCAATGATCAAAAGGATCCTTAATTGCATTTTCAACCAAACGAGCTGCACTTGTAGTGACAAGTTTTTCTTTTGTTTGGCCTTGAAATTGCGGATCTTTAATGAAAACAGAAAGCATGACACCTGCTGTGTTTAAAATATCGTCAGCGGTAATGTCCGCTGCTTTTTTGTTGCCGGACATTTCAGCATAAGAACGTAAAGACTTTGTTAAACCTGCTCTTAAACCTGTTTCATGCGTTCCGCCTAAAGGGGTCACAACTGTATTACAATATGAATAGGAAAATCCGTCTTTAAAATCATCTAACCAACAAATTGCCCATTCAACAGCCCCTTCATTATCGGGTAATTCAATTCGACCTGTGAAAGGTTTTGGCGTCACAACCGATCTGTCTTTAATTAAATAATCCAAGAAATCGGCAACGCCGTTAGGGAATTTTAAAATTTGTTCAGAAGGTGTCTTGTCTTCATTTGTGATTAAACTGGGATCACAAGACCAACGAATTTCAACGCCACGGAACAAAAATGCTTTTGTTCGGCTCATTCTAAACAAAGTCGATGGTTTAAATTTTGTTGTTTCCCCAAAGATTTCAGTGTCCGGAATAAATGAAACGCTGGTGCCTCGTCTGTTACTGACAGCCCCGACACAAACAAGGTCCGTGATGGGTTTGCCTTGCTTATATTCTTGACGATAAAGTTTTTTCTCTCTGGCAACTTCAATGACCATGTGAGAAGATAAAGCGTTAACGGCTGAAAGACCAACCCCATGTAAACCGCCGGAAACACCATAAGCTCCTCCACCGAATTTTCCGCCGGAGTGCAAGGTTGTTGTGATAACTTCCAAGGCAGATTTATCCGGATATTTCGGATGCGGATCAACGGGGATACCGCGACCGTTATCTCTTACGGTGACATACCCGTCAGCAGATAAATTCACCTCAATATTTGTGGCATAACCTGCAACGGCTTCATCCATAGCATTATCAATAATTTCCGCAACAAGGTGATGATAGGCGCGTTCATCAATACCGCCGATATACATCCCCGGACGTTTGCGAACCGGTTCCAACCCTTCCAGAACTTCAATATCTCTGGCAGAGTATTCGTTTTTTTGTTGTGTAGCATTAAATAAATCAGACATGGCTTTATCTTACTTAAATTCTTTTTAAAACGCAAGGGAAAAATGAAGATTTTTAAGGTTTTTTAAGCCATTGATAATCTTTTTGAAATTGATAGGTATGGATGTCCTTTTTGTTTTTTTGAATGACAAAATCATTTTTTGTCTGTTCAATGATTTTTACTTCTTCATTTTTGAAAATGTTTAGCATTTTGTTTTCATTTATTTTTAAAAACCAGCTTGATTTGTTGTCATCTTCGATAAATTCAAATATATTGGATTCTTTTAAATGTTTATCAATTTCTTTTTGAGTCCATATTTTGTTGGGATGGATAAGCGCGTTTTTTTCAAGAATGTTGCGATAAGGGTCATTTGCTCTTTCAAGATAAACGGCTATTTGTTCGGAAGATAAATTGAAAAAAAGACTTGATGAAAAACCGGCAACATTATGTGGGGATAAATCACTTAGGATTAAAAGTTCAAAAGGAAGGTGTGTTGCAATGGATTTTATATTGGGGCATAAATGATCAAGAATGACGTGTCTTGGCATATTTAATTCGCTCGGATGATTTTTATAAAACCAATAAGACTGACTTGAACTTGCTGTTTCCCCTTCTTTTGGAGTGCCTGTTTTTGAGGAGGGTTGACAAAGATATTTTAATGCTGCTAATTGGGCGCCGATAACAGGTTTTTGCCAGTCATACCCTAAAATATAAAAATATGTTTTTTTTCCGGATAAAAGTTTTTTTGTTTTTTCATAATCAAATCCGGTTAAATCAAATAGTTTTTTTCGCTTCTTTTCGGTGAATGTGTGTGCTAATTTTTGAAAATTGATTTCTTTTAACGAGATGTTTTTTTTAATTTTTTTGATTTGTGAGCATCTTGAAAAGGAATTGTCAGAGCAAATTTTTGAGAGATTTCCCCAATGATAAAGCGTTGAATTTTTAGGTAAAGAAGTTAAAAAATCATCTTTGTTCGCATCTCTTAAAAAATGGCCGCTGGCATCTTCATACACGTGAACAGATTTGATTTTATCTTTTGTTTTCGGGTGGCTTGAAAGAAAATTATAAATGGCGGGATGCAATAAATTAAAGTGTAAATGTATATGAACATTTTGTTGGGTTTGAAGGATTTTTTCAATTTTTTGGAAAACAAGAGAAGAATTGTTAAAATCATTCTTATCGGTAATAAAAAAATCGGTGTTTGGGAATTGTTTTTTGTTTTTAATATGATTATGAAATCTATTCCAACTGATGATTTTTAAATCATTTGGCGGTAAATTTATAAAATGGGTCATTTGAACTAAGGCCGGTGTTGTTGCCGGATCAAAATAAAGGTGCAAATGCTGAGTGTTTCTTTGTTGAAACAAAACTGTGATGCAACAAATAAAAACAATAAAGATTTTGATCCTTAATCTTCCCATATAAAAAAGAGTAAATTTAAATATAGAAAAAATCAAGAATTTTTTAAGAAACAAGAATTTTTTAAGAAAATTAATTGCTTTTTTTTAGAAAATAGGTAAAATGAATTTATATTTTTTATTTAACAAAAGGAATTATTATGTCATATTCAGAAATTAAACAAGATATGCAAGAGCGTTTGGTAAAAACTCAAGACTCTCTTAAAAAAGATTTTTCTGGCCTTCGCACCGGTCGGGCAACAACCGCTCTTTTAGATGGTATTATGGTTGAATCTTATGGGGCTATTGTGCCTTTAAATCAAGTCGGAAATGTTACTGTTTCTGATGCCAGAATGTTAACGGTTTCGGTTTGGGATAAATCAATGATTAAAAAAGTTGAAAAAGCCATTGTGGAAGCCGGTCTTGGATTAAATCCGATGAATGATGGTGTTGTGATCAGAATTCCAATCCCTCCGTTGTCAGAAGAACGCCGTATTGAATTAATTAAAATTGCCGGCAAATATACGGAAACAGCCCGTGTTTCCGTTCGTAATCTTCGCCGTGATGCTTTAGATGGAATTAAAAAACTTAAAAATGATAATTCAATTACGGAAGATGAACAAAAGCGTTATGAAACCGAAATTCAAAAATTAACGGATGAAGGTATCAAAGCTTTAGATGATGCTTTAAAAAATAAAGAAGCCGAAATTAAGCAAATTTAAGTTTAAGAAACAAAAAAAAGCGACTTTTTAAAGTCGCTTTTTTTTATTCTTTTAAAAATTATTTTGTATCCACTTTTTGATTAATTGTGTATTCAAACACAGTTGAGGAATTTCCATTATTTAAAATGGTGCTGGTGCCTGATAAATGACTTTGTCCGGTCGTGATGATTTTTCCGGCTTGATCTAAAACGGCAACAGGAGTGCTGTTTGAGCTGGGCCTATGAACCAATTCTAATGAATCTTCTTTTGAAACGGAAACATTAACCGTTGGGGTGTTATTAGAATTATCGTTAGAGTTATCATTAGAATTGCTTCCTGAATTTGAAGAGGTGTTTTCATCTTCATCCTCTTTCCCAAATAAATTGAGTTCTTTTCCGAGATAATAGGCTCCATAGGTTAAGGCGCCGGTAACGGCTGCATCTTTTAACCAACTTAACCCGACAGATCCGGCTTTATCCCATTCCCCTTCAATGATATATCCAAGGGTTTTGAAAAGACCTGAAATACATCCGCCGATCATTTTGACAGCTTTTTTTAACATATCTATCGGCATAAGATCGGCAATAGATCCAAATAAAGAATTATCAAGCCAATTGCCGGCTGACAAAAAGAAATTTCGATCATCCGTTCCTTGTGTGGCATCAACGGCGGCATTGCCATTGTTCGTTAAGTTTGCAAAACGATTAAGCCCATTGGAAAGTTGAGTTGTGCCACGAGAAACATCGGATATACTGTCAATATTTTGTAAATTTCCGACCCCATTGGAAATGCTGTTGACTCCGCTTGTGATGGAATTTGTGCTTCTGGCACCTAAACTTGCCACGCCGGCTAATCCCGTCATAGCACCGGCAAGATTAATGCTTTGCGTGTTTGATTGATTTTGAAGGGACTCAATAACCGGTTTCCCCGTTTGTGAAATTGAAGCAAGTTCGGCATAAGTTATGCGATAGGGACTTGACACAAAGCGCGGTGTCGGAGTGTTATACAAAGCTTGTTTTTGTTGAGGGGTTATGGCATCTGTTACATCAACTAAAAAAGTTGGCGCCCCATCTTGATCGATTACAACCGGATTTAAAATTTGATAAACTTGTTCAATCGGAAGAGCAACCGTTTCCCCGGTTTCACGAACCAAAACAAGCATGTTACTGCCGTTAATTTGTTGCCATTTTGATTGAACTGTTCCCATTGTCATTTATGCACCCTTTCTTTTTTATCCTTTAGTAATTATAACTTATTTTTTTATTTTCGTCAAGAAAATTTAAAATTTCGAAACCGCTATTGATTTAAAAAACGATTTAAAGAATAAGGATTTTTCAAAAGTTGATAAGTTTCATCAAAAGGAAAATGAGTTTTAATCATATCTTTTGGTTTTGCATCAAAAAAATCCATATCGATGGAAGAATTTTTCTTGGAAAGTTTTTTGCCTTGATTTTGTTTTAGGATACGTTTCATGCGTTTTTCCGATTGGATGTTTTTATAGCTGTATTTTTCACCTTTAATCATCCAATATGTATCGACTAAAATCCATTTGTCATCGATTTTAACAGCATTCCATGCGGATTTATACCGTTCCAAAGATGAATCTTGTTTCCCTGAAAGCATATTGAATGCTTGTTTAATGGCTTTTTGCTCTTTTCTTTTAACCGAGAAAGCTTCAATTCGCCGGCCGCTATATCCTTCAATGACAACCGCTTCTAATCCGGCTAATTGACACATTTGTTGATATAAATCGGCAAAAGCATAGCTATCCCCGATTTTTGTTTCAAAAAGATTGCTTTGATAAGGAATTTTATATATTTTTCCTCTTTTGGCGGCATTATCTTTTTCTTTTTTTATAAATCCGTCACGCTCATAATGTTCAGCAATAAAAACAGCAAGAACTTTTGCTTTTTTTAATGGATTTTTGATGTTTTTTGTCAGTGATGAAACAATTTGGGGTAGTGATTTTTCGCCCATTGAACTTGCTTCTTGATTGGCCAAAACGGGCAGGGTAAACATCAAACAAAAATAAAGAATGAAAATTTTAATTTTGCGCATAAAAAACCTCCTTTTTCGTTTTATCAAAAAAGAAAGTCTTCGTCAACGCCTCAATCAATCAGGCATCTGTTTTTTCGTTTATAATAAAAAAAACAAATATTTTTGAAAATTATAAAATATTCTTTGATTTATATCTGTTCTTTAATTTTTGAAGCTTGTCGCTGACGTTTGCCGTGTCTTTTCCTGCTTTTGCCAAGCGTTCATAAAGGCGCTCAATTTCTTTGCTTAAATAGGCTTTTTCAATTTCTTCTTCAAGTATGTGTTGTTTTTTTGAATTGGTTTGATTGATAACGGTTTCAATGTTATTTAACACATCCTCAGTTGATTTTTTTGAATCTAAAAGGCGTTGATGAATGACGTAAGGAAGCAAATAAACCAATCTGTTTAAAATGGATTTGGCGTGAGTCGGATTTTTTTTGATTTCTTTTTTATAAAAAAGATCAATCATATCAAAAGCAACCAATGCTTCAAAACTATCATCAACAACAATAAAAGGAATATTGCTGGCAAAACCTTCTTTTTGAATTTCTTTTAAATATTCAAGTAAGTGATAGAAAAAACCTTGAACATTAAAAAGAATGAACGGTTTAAAATTTAAAAAACCGTCTTGCATGGCAACGCAATCATAAGCAAGTTCGTCTAACGTGCCGACGCCTCCCGGAGCAAAAATAACAAAATCCGCCCCAAGAAGTTGCTGTTTTCTTTCTTCCAATGTATGAGAAACGATGATATCTGAAACCTCATCTATAATACTATCGCTTTGATAAAGGGCTAAATATTCCTTTGTTGTAACGGCATGAATCACCTTATCTTTTGATTGATTTTGATTTGTTTCGCTCCACCCTGTTAAAACACCTCTGGCAACAGCCCCCATAATCCCTTTAGAAGAAAGTCCAAAATCAAGGCGATATTTTTTCTTTCCGATTTGTCTTCCAAGAGCAAAAGCTTCTTCTTCATAAATGTCATTTTTGCCGGATCTGGACCCGCCGGCAACAAAAACCCTTGTTAACCCTTGTTTGTTTTGATCAATAAAGGCTTTAACGGCTTTGCTTTTTTTTTGAGGCGTTCTTTCTTTTCTGGCCTCGCGTTCCATAAGTGCAGATCCACGGGTCAAAGAAAGTTTATTTCCGGATAAAGTTTTTTCTTTTGTTTTCATCTTGTTTGTTGCTTTTTTCATTTGACCCCCAATTTAAAAAAATTATAATTACTTATAGACTTTTAAAATAAAAAATGCTACATCTTTTTTAACAGAATGAAAAAAAAGGAGTCGTTTATGGCAGAAAAAAAACTTTCAAAATCTTCCGGATTCAAAAAAATATCCGTTTCAATCGCTGTTTTAGGAGCGTTATTGGCTGGGGGGTGTGTTTATTACTATTATTCCAAGCCGAATGCTATACAGCAAATGCCAGCGGTGAGTGTTGATGCTTTAAAAGTAAAATTATCCGAAATTTATCCGGAAAGTAGTTTTGTTGCAAAAATTGAATCTCAAGATAAAGTTGCTTTACGCGCTCGCGTGCAAGGTTTTTTGCAAGAACGGTTATTTAAAGAAGGGGATTTAGTCACGAAAGGTCAGCCTCTTTTTGTGATTGAAAAAGTTAATTTTGAAGCAGCCGTTCGGGAAGCTCAAGCAAATGTTGCCAAAGCTGAAGCTCAAGTGAAAAATAAAAAAGCACAATATGAACGGGCTCAAATCCTTTATAAAACAAAAGATGTTTCAGAATCAAAATTAGATGAAGATGAAGCTTTTTATACATCGGCTCAAGCTTCTTTAGCGGAAGCTCAAGCTAAACTTGATTTGGCGCAAAAAGATTTAGAATATACAACCATTGTTTCTCCAATGGATGGAAAAATCGGCGAATCTGTTTATTCTGTCGGCTCTTTGATTGGTCCAAGTTCCGGTGAATTGGCGCAAATTGTTGCCGTTAATCCGATTGACGCTGTTTTTTCAGTGAGTGAAAACGAGCTTTTGTCTTTGCGCAAAAACTTTGAAAATGCTGGGGGTGTTGAAGTAAGTTTTATTATGTCTGATGGCGCTGTTTATCCGGAAAAAGGTCAAATAAATTTTATTGATGTTGCCCTTGATGAAGCGATGAATACACTTAAAATAAAGGCTTCGTTTCCAAATCCTTCAAATCAGTTGATTTCCGGACAATATGGCCGTGTGGTTATTAAAAGCAACAAACCTGTCAAGGAAATTATTATTCCGATGAAAGCCGTTCAACAAGACATGCAAGGAACGTATGTTTATGTTGTTGATTCGGAAAATAAAATTGAAAAAAGACCTGTTGTGCGCGGTGTTGAAATGGAAGGATTTAGCGTTGAAATTGTTTCCGGTTTAAGTGTCGGAGATATAATTGTGACAGAAGGGTTCCAAAAGATCAGGCCGCAAATGATTGTTAACCCACAGTTTAAAAAAGGAGAATAATCAATGATTTCGGATACTTTTATTAAACGTCCGCGGTTAGCAACGGTTTTATCGGTTGTGATTGTCTTGGCCGGGCTTCTTTGTATGTATGCAATGCCGGTAGAACAGTATCCGAACATTGTTCCGCCTTCAGTTTCCGTTTCGGCCACTTATCCCGGTGCCAGTGCTGATGTGGTTGAATCAACGGTAGCTCAGCAAATTGAATCCGTTGTGAACGGGGTTGAAGATATGCTTTATATGTCATCAACCAGCAGTGATGACGGGTCTTATAATTTAAGTGTGACTTTTAATATCGGAACGGATCCGAATATTGCTTCCGTTAATGTTCAAAACAGGTTAAAGCAAGTTGAAAGCACATTGCCGGCAGAAGTTTTGAAACAAGGGGTGATTGTTCAATCAAAAATGCCTTCCATGTTGCAAATTTTCACTATATCTTCATCTAATCCGGCCTATGATGATGTTTTCTTAACAAATTATACCTTAATCAATGTGAAAGATGAACTTGCCAGAACCAGCGGGGTTGGGGATGTGCGTGTGTTCTCAACACTTGATTATTCAATGCGCGTTTGGTTGGATAGTGATAAACTTAAAAGTTTAAAGCTTTCAACGAATGAGGTTTTGGCGGCTATTCAAGGTCAAAATTTGCAAGGGTCATTGGGGCGTATCGGGGTTATGCCGTCAACCCCTGATCAACAATTTCAATTTTCATTAACGACACAAGGGCGTTTGTCAACTCCTGAAGAATTCGGGGATATTGTTATCAGGGCCAATACAGATGGTTCTTATTTATACTTAAAAGACATTGCCCGTATTGAATTGGCCTCAAAATCTGAAGAAATGCGTGCAATGTATAATGGTCAGCCGGCTGTGGGTCTTGCTATTTTCCAAGCGCCGGGGTCCAATGCGGTTGCAGTTGCCAGTGCCGTCAATAAAAAAGTTGTTGAACTTCAAAAGAAAATGCCGGCTGAAATTCAGTTTAACACTGTTTTTAATAATGCTAAATTTGTGGAAGATTCATTGGTTGAAATTTTCCATACGATTTTTGAAGCGTTCCTTTTAATTGTGTTGGTAACATATTTCTTTTTGGGGACGTTTAGGGCAACAATTATTCCAACAATTGCTATTCCGGTTTCCTTGATTGGGGCCTTTGTCGGAATGACTCTTTTTGGGGTGACTGCCAATACGATTTCATTGTTGGCGCTTGTTCTTGCAATTGGTATTGTTGTTGATGATGCGATTGTGGTTGTGGAAGATGTTGAAACCGTTATGCATGAAAATCCGGATCTTTTGCCGCATGAAGCCGTTTCAAAATCAATGAATCGCATTACGGCACCGATTATTGCCATTACATTGGTTTTATTGGCGGTGTTTGTGCCGGTTGCTTTTACACCGGGTATTTCCGGTCTTCTTTACAGTCAGTTTGCTATTGCCATTTCAGCTGCAATGGTTATTTCAGGCATTAACTCTTTGACGCTTTCTCCGGCTGTTGCTGCCGTTATTATGCGCGCGAATGATAAGCCTTTTGCCCTTGTTCAAAAAATAATGAACTTTATTGATAAATGCAGAAACGGTTATTCAAGTATTGTTAAAAAAACGATTAATTATTCTGCTTTTTCTGTTTTGGCAATAGCATTGTTTGCGATAGCTGCTTGGGGCTTTATGAAAATAACCCCATCCGGATTTTTGCCGGCTGAAGATCAAGGGGTTTTCTTGATGGAAGTTCAGCTTCCTTCCGGTGCTTCTTGGAACAGAACTGAAAAAGTGATGAAACAAGTGGCAGAACGTTTTAAAAAATTCCCTGAAATTGAATCTTATATGGCGATTATCGGATATGGGATGATGAGTGGGGTTCAATCCTCTTCAAACGGGTTCTTTGCCGTTCAATTAAAACCTTATGCCGAGCGACAAGGAAAAGGCCAAGATGTGGATAGTTTAATCGGAAAAGTTTATCAAGCGACAATGGATATTAAAGAGGCAAAGATGTTCCCCTTTAATATGCCGGCCATTTCCGGTATTAGTATGACCTCTGATGCTGAATATGTTTTGCAAAGCACACAAGGGGATTCTCCGGAACAAATTTTAGATGTTGCTAACAGAATTATTCAAGAAGGAAATAAAGACCCTCGTTTACAACGGGTAACAACTTTTTATACGGTTGATTCCCCGCGTGTTGAAGTTGTTGTTGACAGGAAGAAAGCTTATGCTTTAGGTGTTGAAATATCAGATATTTTCTCAACCATGCAAACAATGTTAGGTGGAACTTATGTGAATGATTTTAACCTTTATGGCAGAACCTGGCAGGTCAATGTGCAAGGGGATATTCAAGATCGGCGCACCTTAGAAGATATCTATAAAATCAATATTCGAAGCAAAAAAGGAGAAATGGTTCCGCTTCGCTCTTTGATTAGTGTCAAAAGAACGGTCGGGGCGCAATCGATTCAACGATATAATAACTATCGCTCGATTAAAATTACGGCGGCACCGGCGGCAGGTTTGAGTTCCGGATCGGCCATTCAGGCAATGGAAGAAATTTCTTTAAAAGTGTTGCCTGCCGGTTATCAATACCAATGGACGGGGATGAGTTTGCAAGAACAAGAAGCCGGTGCACAAACAGCCATTATTTTTGTTTTAGCTTTCTTGTTTGCCTATCTTTTCTTGGTTGCATTATATGAAAGCTGGGTTATTCCGTTGCCGGTGATGATTTCTATTATTATCGGGTTGTTTGGTGCTGTTGGATTCTTATGGATTCGCTCGATAACAAATGACCTTTATGCTCAAGCAGGTATTATCGTGTTGATTGCCTTAGCTGCTAAAAATGCCATTCTTTTGGTTGAGTTTGCAAAAGAAGAACATGCTAAAGGAGCATCTATTAAAGAGGCTGCTATTAATGGGGCACACATGAGATTCAGAGCAATTATGATGACGGCAATTGCGGCTCTTTTAGGATTTTTACCGCTTGTTATTTCATCCGGAGCCGGTGCGATGGCGCGTCAGGCAATCGGTTCATCAATTTTTGGCGGTTTATTTGTTTCTTCATTTATCGGGATTTTCTTTATTCCGGCACTTTATGTTGTTTTCCAAACAATTGTTGAGAGATGTTGGAATAAAAACAAATCGGTTAGTCTTTTTGAAAAAAAATCTAAAATAAAAAAGAAATAAAACTAAGCATAAGGATATGAAATGAAAATGTTAAAAAATCAAGAAAAAGGCAGAACATTGGTTGAAATGATGGGGGTTATTTCTATCATCAGTCTTTTATCCATTACGTCGATTGGCGGATATAATTATTTGACAAGCAAATGGAAAATTTCCGGACTGGAAGATGCATTGTTAAAAACGGTTTTAGTTGTTGACGGTTCTCAAGTTAGAACAATTAAGGCATTAGACAGGTTCTTAGTGCAATCTATGAAAGGGTTTGATGCCTCAGCTTCTAAGGTGGATACTTGTGAATTACAAGACAGACATAATAATCAATGTTATCGAATTACCTTTAATGGCGTAGATAAAAAAATTGTTTCATATTTTGAAGATTTAGAAGTTTCTCAATATCGTGTTAATAAAGGAGAAACAGATGCAAGTTCAGGGAAACTTATTATTGAATTTGCTTCTAATAAAGTCTTATCAGGGAACTGAATGAAAAAAATAAAAGCCGACCTTTTCAGATCGGCTTTTTATATATTAAAGATTTTCTGTTTGAAGTTTTTCGCCGCCTAAAATATGCGCATGAAGATGGGGGACTTCTTGACCACTATCTGGGCCGGAGTTGAAAACAATTCTATATCCCGTTTCATTGACATTTAAAATTTCAGTTACTTTTACAATGGCTCTCATATAACCTTCAATTTCGTCGGCAGTGGAATGTTCAATGAAATCTGCAAAATCAACCACCATGGCTTTGGCAATCACAAGAGCATGAACTTTAGCTTTTGGAGCAATGTCATAAAATGCCAAGGCAAATTCGTCTTCATAAATTTTATTGCAGGGGATTTCTCCTCGAATGATTTTTGCAAATACATTATCAGCATTATATTCCATTATTTTTCCTTTCTTTTTTGTTGCTCTTTTTGTTTCAATTTGCTAAAATAAACCCGTTTTAAGGGTAAAAATTTAAAATTTTTATCTTAGAAAGAGTATATCAGCCAAAATTTTAATCTTCAACAAAAAAGGAAAGAGAATGAAAAAAATATTAATGGGAATTGTAACGTTTTTTTCAGTAAGCGCTTTCGCATCAAATTTTTATGTGCAAAGTGATATTTTGGTTTCAGGGGAAGGAAAAAGTGTTCTTGAAGCTCAAACAAATGCCGTGTCAGAAGGTCAAAAAAAAGCTTTTTTAATGTTGTTGAAAAAAATAGCACCAACAGTGGATATTACTCAATTTGAAACAGTGGATGTTGCCCCTTTGGTTCAAGATGTTTCTCTTTCAGATGAAAAAGTTTCAGCCACAACATATAAAGGAAATTTAAGTGTTCGATTTAAATCAGAACCGATTTATGAATTATTAGAGGGGCAAAATGAACCTTTTTTAACTTCTTTGCCGGAGCCGATGTTGTTGGTGCCGATTTTTGAAGAAGAGGGTAAAATACTTGTTTTTAATAAAGAAAATCCGATTTTGAATTATTTTTATTCAGAGAAACCTCAGAATGATTTTTTTCATGTAAAAGTTGTTTCTGATGAAGGGCAAAAACTTCAAGAGGCTGAAAAAATATGGCAAGAAGGATTATTTGATAAACACAATGCTTTTTTAAATGAATATGAAGTTACAAAAGCATTGGTCCTTAAAATAAAAAAGTCGATGGATGTATATCAAGTTGAAACATTTGTTCTTCCGAAAGAAAGTGTTTCAACAGCTGGTGTTAATTTTCAGGTTATGGATGACAGAGAAGATGTGCATTTCGTTGTTAAAGATTTAATATCGGATGCTTTTTCAAATATGGAGAAAAAGTGGGTTTATCTAATGACGAAAAATGTGGCGCCGGTGAGTATTTATCATTTGTTAACGCCGGTTTCAAAAGTTTCTGAATTGAAAAAAATAAAAGATAAAATAGCTCAATTAAATTTTGTTGAAAAAGTTGAGATTAAAGGATTTAAAAATAAAATGCTTTCTGTAGAGATAGCTTTTAAAGGCTCAATTGATGAGCTTCAAAGAAAATTGGTGCTTAATCAGATGAGTTTAATGCCTTATATGGCTGAAACAGATGAAAAGCTTTATCTCTTGACTTTTATTGAAGAAAAATTAAATCAAACTGAAGCGCAATCTAAACTTTTGAATCAAGAAACTGTTGCGGAAAATGAAAATCAGGCAATTGAGAATTCGTTTTAATTAAAGGAGTTTTTTAGTGACAAAATTTCAAAAAGCACTTGTTTTAATTTTTTTATTACTTGCTTGTTTAACATGGTTTTTTGTTGAAATTTCAAGTATCTTACTTCCGTTTGTCTTGGCCTTTGTTTTGGCATATTTTTTGCATCCGGTGGTCACTTATTTAGAACAAAAACATTTCTCCAGATCTTTGGCAACAGCGTTTGTGACTTTTTTATTTTGTTTTTTTGTTATAGCCGTATTTTTAATTTTTGTTCCGATTTTGCAAGCTCAAATTTTAGCATTAATGGTGAAAGTGCCTCAATTGGGTGATATCTTATGGGTAAAAATTCAAACGGTGATATTGTATACAAAAGAAAATATATCACAAGAGCAGTTAAAACAGATTTCCGGTGTTGTTTCAAAAACGATTTTTTCTTTGTTTAATACAATGGGATCAAATTTGTTAAAAGTTTTAACGGGAGGAATTGTCTTTTTTAATATAATTTCTCTTGTTTTAATTACACCGGTTGTGTTATTTTATGTGTTAAGAGATTGGCTTTTTGTGGAGAAGAAAATGTCCGATTTAGTGCCATTAAATAAAAAGGAAGAAGTAAGTTCTGTTTTTAAAGAAATTAACACGGCGCTTTCAGGGTTTATCCGTGGGCAAGCGTCTGTATGTTTATTATTGGGCGTTTATTATGGGCTTTTTCTTTCTTTGGTCGGATTGGATTTTGGATTGCTTGTCGGCTTTTTATCCGGCATTTTATCATTTATCCCTTATTTCGGATTTTTAACGGGAGTGATTTTAAGCTGTTTGCTTGCCCTTGTTCAAGAAGCTTCGGTTGCCCTTTGGATTGGAATTATGATTGTCTTTTTGGGTGGTCAAGTTTTAGAAAGTTATATCTTGACGCCGAAGTTGGTTGGAAATAAAGTCGGATTGCATCCGGTGTGGGTGATTTTTGCTCTTTTGGCCGGGGGTGCTTTATTTGGATTTGTTGGTGTTTTTGTTGCCGTTCCCGTTGCTGCCGTGATAGGGGTGTTTGTTCGAAGAATTTTAAAATGGTATCGCTCAACGCCGGTATATTTATCAGCCCCGAAAGGATCTAAAAAGAAAAAGTAGGTTAAAAACGAATGATGAAGTCTTTTGAACAGCTACCGCTTTTGCTTTCCTACCGAAAAGCTTTCGGTCGGGATGATTTTATCGTTGCTAAATGCAATGAAGAAGCTGTTCGTTGGATTGACAGATACCCGAATTGGCCTTATTTTGCCTTGTTGATTTGTGGTGAAACCGGAAGCGGAAAAACACATTTGGCTTCTATTTTTTCGGATTATCATATTGACGCCAGATTTCTTGATGAAGATTTTATTTTGCCGGATTATGCCCATAAAGTTGTTCTTGAAAATGTGGATAAATTGCGAGATGAAAAAGCCTTATTTCATCTTTATAATATGATCCATGATACGGGGCGTTATTTATTGATGACAGCAACGAATGAACCTGTTTTTAAACTGCGCGATTTGGTCACGCGGATGAATACGGTTCCAAGAACGATGATTTGTATGCCTGACCAAGATGTTATCTCCATGCTTTTAATTAAATTATTTTTGGATAAACATATTCATTTGCAACCAAATGTTTTAGAATATACTCTTAAGCGATTGCCTATGAGTTTTTCATTAGCTCAAAAATTAGTTGATAAAGCTGACAGCATGTCTTTGGGGCAGGGACGAGCGGTTACGATTCCGTTAATGAAAGCGGCATTAGATGCTGTTTTTGATGATATGTTTAAGAAAAATTATGACGATCAAAAAGCTCAATTACATCTCTTTGATTTTAAATAAGTTAAAAAATTCTTTTTTTTGAAAAAAAATTGTTGACAGGGAATTGTTATCGTGGTATGCTCCCCTTGTTTGAAAAAATTAGACAAAGGAAAATTCTATGACTGTAAATGAAACACTTCAATCCTCGCAAGATACTGCAGATTTTAAAAAATCATTTAAAAATGCAATGGTTTATACAAATGGCGTTGAAGCGGCTCAATCAGGGTATAATGAAATGACTCTGGCTAATTCCGAGTATGCCAAAATGTTGGGAATTGCTCCGGCTCAACCAATGATGAAAAAGGATGGCCAAGAAAGACAATTTTTTTCTTGCTTTTTTGATTAAGATAGCGTATAAGATTCTTAACGCCGATTTAGCTCAGTTGGTAGAGCAACGCATTCGTAATGCGTGGGCCGGGTGTTCGAATCACCCAATCGGCACCATTCCCCTTAATCTTTTATGATTGAGGGGTTTTTTGTTATAAAAAATAATGGTTGCTAAATAAAAAATTCCTCTTCTTCATCAACAACTTCCATGGCTACAAGTTCTTCTTCTTCATCAAGGGAAGAAGAGTTTTCTTTTTGTTGAATGTCTTTTTGAACTACTGGCTTTTGTAATGGCTCAGATATAAATAATGCTTTTAAAAATTCTAATAATGTCATGTTATTATATGCTTAAATAGAGAAAAATTTTTTTAACAGGTATAAGTATACATAACCATATTTTTTAAATCAAACAAAATATAGCAAGGTCATGTTGTTTTTGTTGAGGGACATTTGCTCTGATAACTCTTTTATCGTTACACAATGTGTTAGCGTTATTCTTTTTTAATTTGATTGACAAATCATAAAATTTTATGTATCATAAGTTGTTTTTTGGAGTTTATTTTATGTTTCAAGACTCATCTGATTTAATTTTCAATACAAACGCTACTCAAATGCAAAAAACTTTACCGGTGTTAAAAGAACAAAAAAAGTGGTTGCAGGATTTAAAAAATCTTTCTGATTTTGAAGTGCAGTTTAAAACTTTTGAAAAAATCATTTTAGCCATTTGGCAAAAAGAAGTTGAGCTTTTTTTTTCGTTTGAAGAAAAATCGAAATATTCATTATATGACAAATTAAATTTGATTAGGGAATATAATGAGCTTTTATTATCGTTTAAGCAATTTGATGATGATCTTTTTATCGTCAATATTTTAAAAAAAACAAATTCACCGCTTAGACCGGTTTTTTTAGAAGCTTGTTTAAGAATGAGGGAAAATATTCTTGAAAAAAAGAAAAAAAATTCCAAAAATGTTTGTTTAGACTCTGATGAAACAAGTTTTGAATGGCAAGTTGAAAATCAACCGCATCTTGTTGAATTTAAAGAAGATTTTGATTTGTATCCTTTAAGCTTGAATATGAGCGAACAACAATTTTTTTATAACGAGGGAAAATCTTTTGAAGACTTAAAACCTTTGAACTTAGAGGATATGTGTCAGATTTTTTTAGACATAGTTCAAAAAAAATGTGATTTATTTAAGCAAAATGAGAATTTAGATTGGGATACAGCGCAAAATAGCCAATCTGTTTTTCAAAAGTTTTTTAAAGACTTATTTGAAGAGGTGTTATTTGTTCAAGATAAGATTTTAAAGAAAGAACAAGAAGGGCTAAATAAAAATATTCAGATTTCAGAAGCTGATTTATTCAATGCTGTTTCTGAAAGCGAAAAATCAAAATGGGGAGATTTGTGGCAAAAATTTTCTTTATCCGTTCAGTTGCAAGATATTATGAATATTCACACTGATTGGAGAAAGCTTAAAACAGAATTTTCGCTACCATTCAAATTAGAAACGGCTTATGCAGCATATTTGAAGTTTCTTTTAAAAAAACATCTTTTTGTTTCGGATATGCCGTTGGAAAAAATACCGGTGGAGCCGGATAAATTTTTATATGCCTTAAATAGGAGATTAGCTTTCGAAAAAGCCTATTTAAAAAAGCTTATGAAATTTATTTTAAAGAATGCTTTTATTATTTTTATGCCTTATGTTTCCGGCTTAATGTTAAAAGTAGCTCTCAGTGAAATGAATAAAATGATTCACCGGCAACTTGATGTTGTGGAACAAAATTTATTTCTTTTATATCATCTTTTGTTAAAAGATTTAAATTTGACAAAGAAATTAGAGAAGAGTGAAAAACAAAAAGAATTAACAAGACTGTTAACGAACTTAACGGATGGTAAAGTAAATAAGCTGACCAAAGGTATAAATAAAATAGATATAAACGCCATTGATTGTAAAGGAAGAACACTTCTTTTTCATGCGGTTTGTAATGAAAACGAGAATTTGGTTAAATCTATTCTTGCATTGAATCCGGATATAGAAAAATCAGATTATAAAAAACAAACCCCATTAATGAAAGCGTTTGAAATCGGCAATAAAAAAATTATAAAATTACTTTTAGGAAAGAATGCTTCCTTGAGTGAAAAGGATGTTGAAGGAAAAACGATTTTTCATTTTGCGGTTTTAAGCCCAAAAGATCATGTTTTTGAATTTTTGGATTGTAAAAACCAAGATTTAAATGAGATGGATGAAAATAAACAGACACCTCTTCATTTAGCGATTCAAAAAGATAATTTTGGAGCTTTTAAGTTTTTACTTGCAAATGGGGCTGATCCTTACCTTTTGAATGAAGAGGGGCAAAGTTGTGCTTCCTTAATTCAAAAAAAATCGCAAAACTATAAAAACTTTTTTGCGCGTTATGAAAGCCAAAGGAAGATTTATGAATGTTTGTTGTTTCAAGGTATTTTAACGAATAATCTTCCTTATGTTGAAAAAGCAATTGAAAAAAAAGCGCATTTAAATGAAATTTACTTGTATCAAAAAACACCAATTGAATGGGCTTTAACATTTTCATATCGAGAAGCTGTTGTCCTTTTGATGAAAAATAACTGTTTTTGCCGGCAAAACAGAATAAAAAATCTTGGATATTTAGAGTTGAGGCAGGCATTATTGCAACAGGATATGAAATATTTTAAAATCCTTTTAAAAGCGGGAGCAGATGTTAATTCAATAGATGAAAAAACAAAACTTCCTTTGCTTCATTTAGCGGTTTTAGTCGGATATCATCCTTTTGTAGAGGTGATGATTGAAAATAATGTGGATTTAAATTTAAAAGATGCAGAGGGGAAAACATTTACTGAACTTTCAAAAAATTCGACACGGCTTAAAAGTTTTTTTAAAAACTGATAAAAAATACTTTTAACTTTTTTGTTACATTGCTATGATAAAAAAAGATAAACAATCAAAGGGGTTAAAAATGATTACAATTAATTTTAAAAAAGAAATTCAAAAAAATGTGGTTCAAATTTTTGCAACAAATAAGCCTGAATTAAAAACAAATTGTTTAACGCCGGCACAAAAAAAATATGTTGCACAAGCTTTAAAACAATGTGACTTTAAAGCAAAAGAAGGAGAAATTGTTTCTGTTTTAGGATTGGAAGAAAAAATTTTAGTTGTGGGAACGGGTGAGTGTCCGAACAGAACGGCATTTGAAAAAATAGGCGGAAAATTAGCTGGTGCCATTAAAGATGAAAAGGCGGCATATTATCCGCTAAATGCAAAAAATTTAAGTGAAGAAATAAATGCTGTTGCAACCGGTTTGTTCCTTGCCTCTTTTAAATTTGATAAATATTTATCAAAGAAAAAAAATGAAAAAGAATTAAAAGATGTTACATTTGTTTGTGAAGATATTAAAGGCGCAAAAAAACAATTTGAAGAAACAAAGCCGATTTTGGAAAGTGTTTGTTTTGCAAGAGCTTTAAGCGCAGAGCCTGCCAATCATTTAACGCCTTTAATTTTTTCAAAGCTCATTGAAAAGCTTGCCGATACAGGACTTGAAATCGAAATATTGTCTTTAAAAGAATTAAAATCAAAAAAATTTGGAATGTTGCTTTCGGTTGCACAAGGGTCTCAAAATGAGCCAAAAGTTGCAATCATGAAATGGATGGGAAATCCTAAAAAGAAAACATTTGATATAGGGTTTGTCGGGAAAGGCGTGACTTTTGATTCCGGTGGTATTTCATTAAAACCGGGCGCCGGAATGGGTGATATGAAACAGGATATGACGGGGGCGGCAGTTGTTGTTTCTTCAATGAGATCCTTTGCGCTTCGTAAAGTGAAAAATAATGTTATCGGTATTGTCGGCCTTGTTGAAAATATGCCCTCTGGTTCTGCGACTCGGCCGGGGGATATTGTGACTTCTCTTTCCGGTAAAACGGTTGAAATTTTAAATACGGATGCAGAAGGGCGTCTTGTTTTAGGGGATTGCTTATGGTATATGCAACAAGTTTATAAAGTGAAAAAGATTATTGATTTAGCAACCTTAACCGGAGCTGTGATGGCTGCGCTCGGGGAAGAATATGCGGGTCTTTTCTCTTATGACGATAAATTGGTGGAAGAAATTATATCAGCCGGAAAATCAGTTGACGAAGAAGTGTGGCGCTTGCCGATGAATAAAGCCTATGACAAAATGATTGATTCTGATATTGCTGATATGAAAAATATCGGTGGTCGTTTAGCTGGTGGCAGCACGGCAGCTTGCTTCTTACACAGATTTATTAAAGAAGGCACCTCTTGGGCTCATCTTGATATTGCCGGCGTTGATAAATATGAAAAATCACGTCCCATAACGCCAAAAGGAGCAACGGGGTGGGGTGTCCGTTTGTTAAATGAGTTGGTAAAATAAGAAATGTTTAGGCAACTAAGGAAGTTAAATCCCTTTAAATCATTAACCTTTTCGTTAATGACGGCTGATTGTTTAAATACAATAACCAATATTTTTATCACAACTTTTTTAGTTGCCTATTTCTTTAAAACAGCAGACCAAAACGTATGGGCTATTTCGGCTTATTTTATGATGTTTTACGGGGCTGTTTTCTTTTTAGCTTCTGTAAGTGGGAACACAATAAAAAGAGGATACCGTTTATTTTTATATCGCATAGGGATTATAACAAACTTTGTTGCGTTGGCGCTCATTATGATTTTAAAGGAAGATGTTATAAACTATCTGCCTTTATCGGCAATTTTATTAGGATCGGCAACGGCGCTTAAAACCTTTACTTGGAATTTGATGGTTTCCGAAAATATTTCCAGAGCCAAAATGATTTCTTTTCGCGGTGTTTTAAACACGATTAAAGGGGGCGTTAAAATTCTTTCACCGGTGATGTTAGGATATTTTTTAACGGTTGATTCCATTTCAAAAACAATTCTTTTTTTGCTTTCGTTAATGTTATTTGAATTGTTTTTAACAATCAGGTTTCGGCTTCCTAAACCCAAAAGACGAGTAAAATTTTCTTTGTGGAGATATTATAAACGAACAAGGAAAGATAAAATTATCAATAACTTATATAGAATGGAATTTTTTAACGGTTTATCATTAATCGGTTCTTTAAATGCGATTGTAACGCTTTATATTGTTTATTTATTCAAAACGGATTTTAAACTTGGGATTATCACGGCGGTATTTAACTTTGTTGCGCTTTTAACAAATCTTTTATTTGCAAAATATGGGTCATATACAAAATTTACTTCATTAATCAGTTGGAGTTTTTTGATGGCTTTTGTCGGAACGGTTTTATTTGTTATTTCGCCGGATAAAGGAACATTTATTTTTTATAATTTTTGTTGTGCAAGCGCGGTAAAACTTTTTGATTTAACAGCTGAAGTTAATATGTTTAACACCGCGAACATACAGGCAATCAGAAGACGGTTCAGAACGGAATATTTTGCTTTAAGAGAAATGTTTTTAAATATCGGAAGAATTGTAAGTTTCGCGATTTTATTGATATTTTCTTCTTTATGGGGTTTTGGTTCTTTAAAATATTTTATTTTGTTATTGCTTCTTTTTTGGTTCGGAATGGGGTTAAATGCCTTTTTGCTGAACAAAAAACTTTTGAAAGAAGAATGGTGAGTTGTTTGACAATTTTAATCAAAATGTGTTAAACAAAAGAAAAAAAGAGAAATTTTATGTTTGCATTATTAATTGCTTTTATTGCCCCGATGTTACATGCGGTTTCAAATATATTAGATGCGCGTGTCTCTAATTTTATGTTTAAAACAAATTCTGCAACAATTTTTTATTTAGGGATAACGAATTTATTTGTTCTTCCCTTTTTGCTTTTGTTGGGGGGATGGGATATCTTATATGTGCCGATAGGCGTATGGCCGATTTTGTTTGTTGTGGCGCTATTTGAAATTTTATATCAAGTGCCGTATTTTAAATCTCTTAAAAAAATTGATACATCTGTTGTGGGGGCGATGTTTTCGCTTGGAAAGATTTTACTTCCTGTTTTTGCTTTTGTAATTGTGGGGGAAAAGCTTTGTTTTTGGCAATATATCGGATTTTTTATTATTATTGCGGCAACATTGTTTTTAAATTTAAAAAGAGGGGTGACTTTTCAAATTAATTTTGCATTTTATTTAATGTTTATTGCCTCATTAATGATAACGCTCAGCACCATTTTTTCAAAAAAAGCATTGTTTGAAATGAATTGGCTCAGTTTTTGTTTTTATTACACGATTTTATCAGATGTCATTTTATTTTTAGCGCTTTTGCATCCGAAATTTTTAAAAAACATTAAAAAAGATTTTAAAGTATTTAAAAATAATTTTTTGCTTTTGATGTTAATGGAAGTGGTGGACAGAGCGGCTGTTTTAACGGGTATTTTTGCGCTTTCGTTGTTACCGGTTATGGTTCGCGCCGGGATTAGCTCAACAACGCCGATTTTTGTGTTATTTTATAGTTTTGTTCTATATAAAATTTTTGGGAGTAAATTTAAAGAAGATTTGCACTCGGATGAAATTTTGAAAAAAATTGTTTGTTTTTTCTTCATTATTTTAGGGGTTGTTTTAACGGTCTATGAATAAAAAAGGCTAATAAAAATAAAGAGAAGTAAAAAAAATAAGAATTTATAAAAAAAGTTCTTGCTTTTTTAAAATAAACAGAGTATAAATATCGTTATCTTCTGATGGATGTGTAGCTCAGGTGGTTAGAGTATTACGTTGACATCGTAAGGGTCGCAAGTTCGAGTCTTGCCACATCCACCATCTTTTAGCTCCCTTTATTGGGAGTTTTTTTTATACTTAAAATAAAAGTTTGGAAACGATTAATTAAAAAAGGCGGCCGAGAGGTCGCCTTTTTAATTGATTAAAGAATCGGTTACTTTTTGTTATAAATATATCCATAAATAAGGCCAATGAAAACAGCACCGCCAACGATATTGCCGATTGTTGCCGGAATAAGGTTATCAATAACAAATTGACTCCAAGAAATATCAGCGCCGGTATACATTGCAGCCGGAATAAAAAACATATTGGCAATGGAGTGCTCGTATCCTAACGTAACAAAAAGCATAACGGGAACCCAAATGCCTAAAGCTTTTCCGATAATGTCTTTACCGGCATAACCCATCCAGGTTCCAAGGCAAACAAGAGCATTCGCGCCGATGCCTTTTAAAAACACGGTCTCAAATGGATATTTAAGTTTCCCATAAGCAAGCGAATGTAAATAATCGCTATAGGGGGCTCCTGCAATAATCCCTGTTTTATGCGCCATAAAAAAAGCAACAAGTTGTGCGCCGACAAAGTTGAAGGCATAAGCTAAAATCCAAACTTTTAATAAAGCCCAAACGTTTGTTTTCTTTTGCATGGTGGAAAGAACCATTCCGGCACAATCGCTGGTGAATAAATCAGCGCCGGCAACACTGACCATAATCAAACCGACAGGGAAGAGCGCGCCGGCCATAAATTTAACAAGTCCGGGGTTTAATTCCATAGTTAAAGGCATTCCGCCTGCAACAACAACGGTTAATAATCCGCCAAGTGCAATGAAAATACCGCCGAGGATAGCAAATAAAAAGAATTTTAATAACGGCATTTGAGCTTTTGCTTTTGAGCCGTCAGCAAAAAGAGTGGCAATTTCTGCTGGTTGATAATATGACATAAAAAACTCCTGTAAAAATTAAAAATCATAAATAAATATGCCCTCTTTTATTCCTTTTTTTTCCAAAAATCAAGAGGGCAGGGATTATTTTGTTTTTTGTTTATTTGTATTTAAATATTCATATAAAGCACTTGGTTTTGAAGAATCTATTTTGACGGCCTCAAGAGATTGAGGAATACCGGTTTCTTCTGAATAATATTCATTTAACAAAGGGATGAGTTTTAATTCTTTTGATAAAGAGGGTAAGATTTTTTTTAATTTTTCCTCTTGAATTTCATACCCCGCTTTAATATAATAATCTCTCCAGTTTGCAACAGTAAAATGCATTTCGCCTAAATCCCATTTGGATAATTGATTTTTGCAAAGGGACTGAGCGATTTGTTCTCTTAATCCTTCATCTCCCTCAATTAAGCATTTCATAATAATACCCATTGTTCTTTCTTGAGCTTTGCCGATTTTGGCGCGTCTTGAAAGAGGCAAATTTTCTTTTTGGACCTCAAAAAGTTGAAGATTTTGAATTTGTTCGACCCAATTGTTTATCTCTGATTTATATTCGATAAAATAATCTGTATGATTGGGGGTGACGGCAAGTATTAAATTTAAAGCTTTGGCTTGAGCTTCATTCATCACTGAGGCATAACTTCTTAATTCTTTTGGTAAAAAAGCGCCATCCATACATTGTTTTGTATGAAAAAGTTCATGAGCAACAGCGGTTATATCTAAATGATCTTGAATAAGAATATGCCCTTTTTTGATGATTTTTTCGCCATGAACAAGTTGTCCGCCGACTAAGAGGGAGTCGTCAATGCGTAACGTGCTTGGTAAGAGATTGCTTTTCAATATTTTGGCAACAACCGGATTGTTATGGGCCGTTACAATTAACCCTTGCAAAATGGCATATTGCTCTGAATATGAAAGAGGTGAGAAATCAATTTTTTTGCATAAATTTTCAATATCTTTGGGCTTTAATGAAGAATAAATATCGTCATCTTCTTCTTTGTCATAAAAATAGCGAAGATCATCTAAAACCGATTTTGCAGCGCTTGGTTTTCTCAAAAGAACGTCCGGTTCCTGTTTTCTTAATTTTAATGACACATTAAATAAATAATAAAATAAAATCAGGTTAATGATATTTGAAAGTTTGAGCTTGGTAAAGCTTTCTTTATTTTCGATTCTTTGTTTAATATCCAAAGAAGTGGATATTGAGGTGTTTAACAAAAAAAGCCCGAACCAGGTTATAGAAAAATTTAAGACAAAGCGTTGCCAAAAAAGCTTTTTTTGAACTATATTTGAAAGTTTTTTTTCTTTTTTCATAAAAATCCTCTAAATCGATAAGTTGCAATATTTTATCCTATTTAAAGAATTTTGTCAATATTTTGTTATTGAATTGTTGTTTTTGCAATAAGTATGGTGATATTTGAAATGAACAACTTAACAGCGATGGCAATTAAAATGATGCCAAAGAATTTTTGAAGCATATAAATAATGTTTTTACCGAGTTTCGCTTCAATTTTTTCAACAAAATTTAAAATGAAATAAATCACAGCGATATTTGCAAACATAGCAAGAAGCATATTAATATCGCTATATTGTGAACGAATGGAAAGAATTGTTGTGAGCACACCGGCGCCTGTTAAAAGAGGGAATACAATTGGGATGAAGGTGGCATCTTTGACGTTTGATGGGCCGTTCGATTTAAAAATTTCAACATCTAAAATCATTTCCATACCGAAAAGAAAGATAATTAAAGAACCGGCAATGGCAATAGAAGAAATATCCAAATGAAAGAGGGAAAGAAAAGCTTCTCCGATATAAAAGAAACCAAAAAGCATACACATGGCACAAATGGTTGCTTTGTTCGGATTCACAACAGCGCCTCTTCGTTTTGTGCTTAAAATTGTTGGGATTGAGCCAATACAGTCAATGGCGGCAAAGATAACCAAAAAGGCACTTAAAAATTCTTGAAAATTAAAAGCAGAAAAAAACGGCATTGAATTTCCCCTTTATTATGGATTTTACTTTTGTTTATATTACTAGCAAAATTTTAAAAATAAGAAAAGAGTTAAATAGAAAAAAATATATTTTTTCCCGTTATAGATATTTTATGAATCTTTTAAGTGTTATGATAAAAAATGTTTTATTTTAAATAGTTATTTTAAATTTTATGGTCGGAAATCTAACGGTCGTTTTTTATTCCGAACTTTTTCCTTTCCATACTTTTATTATACCATGGGTTTAAAATTTCATGTCCAAAATTTTTCAAAAAAAATTGATGATTTTTTGATATTTTCTTTTAGTTTATTGATTT
>JAFXIF010000060.1 GCA_017533325.1 Alphaproteobacteria bacterium | reverse complement strand
TTGAATAATTTGTCATGGGATGCCTCCTTTAAAATAAAAAAATGTTTACATGGTTTTTCCTTTTGTTAATTGTGGCGGAAAAGTAAAAGCCCGGAAATCTAACGGTCGTTAGATTTGCCGGCATTTTGGCTCAAAAATGACGCCTTAAAACAGGTTATTTTTTGCCGATTTTTGACCGGTTTTTTTGCAACAAAAAACATAAAATTTCATCTTTTTCCACTTTTTTATGCAATTTTTTTAATAAAAAATAATCCTTTAAAATCAATACGCTAAAAGAAAATATCAAAAAATCATCAATTTTTTTTGAAAAATTTTGGACACGAAAATTCAAACCCATGGTATAATAAAAGTATGGAAAGGAAAAAGTTCGGAACAAAAAACGACCGTTAGATTTCCGATCATAAAAATTAAAACAACCCTTTGAAACAAAAGGGCTTTTTTTTTATTCCTTTTATTTATTTTTTTATATCTGGAAGATAACTTGTTTTTTTGGGGTAAAAGCATTTTTGAACGTAAGGCTTTTTTATTAAGATTTGTTTAAATAAAAGATGAATTATTCTTTGATTTTATTTAAATTAATTTCTTAAATATAGCTTAATATAAAAATTTATTGACAAAAACAAGAAAATATGATATACTTATATCACTTTTAATCACTTAAAGAAGAGGGGAATATGCATTTTAAAAAGAAGCAACCTGTTTTTGATGTTGGAATGGAAAATTTGATTTCATTTTCTCAATTTGCCGGTCTTATTGGAAATCAAGGGGTTTTTGTTCAAAAATTAACCAAATTTATTTTGAAAAAAGCTTTTATGGAGCGTTTTGTTACCGATAATGGGGAAATCCTTGCTTGTTTTTATGGGACAGAGGGGCGGATATGCGCTAAAAATTTGTTTATTGACAAACGCGCCATTCATTATTTTGTTAAAAAATATGAAAAAGAATTGGAACAGTTAGGCGCTTCTTCAGATGCTTTAAAAACTGTTATTCATCACTTGCCGAGGGTTCAGGCAAAAACTGACGGGATTATGAATTTATGGCAGATTATGGCAAAAATATCGGTTAATACAAAGTGTGTCAGCGATTTATGCCAATATGTGAAAGATAATTTTTTGGATGACACTTATCCGGTGATGGCTTCAAATGGCTGTATCAGCATGGAAAAAAGCTTTGTTTTTGCCAAAGGAAAGGCGGGGCGCTCCGGTATTGCCATTAGAAAAGACGCAGTGCCTTATTTTTTGAAACGTTATCAAGCTGTGTTAAAAAAAGAGGCGGATCGTTTGGATTTAAATATGCCGGTTATCAGTATCCGTGGGTTGATGCGTGAACTTAATATGATGGAAAATAAGGATTTGGATTTAAAAAACTTTATTATCAATCATTGCATGAACGATACGTTTCAGCTTAAAACGAAAGAGGGGCAAATTCAAACGCTTCCTTGTTTTTATTATACGGAAGAGCGGTATTTATGCATTGATAAACGGGGGTTGCATACCTTTGTGTCAAGATATCAAAAAGAATTGAAAGAATTGGGTTTTAAAAATTTTGCTCATGTTTTGGCTGATAAACAAAAACTTGCCGGCCGAAAAGATTTTTATTCCTTAAAAGACCTTCAAGATTTGTTATATTGTTTTACTTTAAAAGACAAAATAACAAATTATTTAAATGAAAAAGGAGTTCAAGCTTTAACTTATCAAACAACAACTAGAGAAGAAGTTCCTTTTTTCAAAGAGTTTTATTTTAAAGGCCAAAAATCATATTATCTGCCGAAAAATATGCTTGTTTCATTTTTAACTCAAGAAAAAGATTTGTTAGAGTCTTTTGGCGTTCGAAGCGAATTTATTTTGGATAGAAGCGGTGTTCAAAAAATTTTGTTAAAAAATAAAGACATGATTGTTTTTGATGATTTTTATGCAAGATTAACAACAGATTCAAGATTTCATAAAGGATTATCCGAAAAATTAAAAACGCTTTTTAAAGACGAAGTTTTTGAGTATCAAGACGAAATGGGCAGACTCATTCAATCTCCTGTTTTTATGAAAGTTCGCTCCGGTGTTGGGATTTCAACGGTTTTTTCAAATGAACAAGCCATGAAAAGTTTTGTTTCAAAGCATCGTGATTTTTTAATCAAACATAAAATCAAAAAAGAGGCGATTTTGAATTATTTGGGCGAAAAAGCGGCAATTAATTACACGGATGAATATGTGATGCTTTCTGATTTTCCGAAAATTTTTCATCAGTCCAAGAAAAATATGCCAAGAATTATTCGCGAAAAGTATTTAGATGAAACATATACCGTTTTGGATGAAAATAATGTGTTGGTTGAAAGACCGATATTTTATCCGATGCAACATGAGGGAAAAGGAATGATTTTTTATGGATGCAAAAAAGAGGATTTGCCCCGTTTTGCCCGCCGTCATCAAGAAGATTTGAAAATTTCCGATCTTGTTTTAAAAGAATTGGAAGGAAAGATTAAAATTCCTCAAAAAACAGATGATTATATCTCGATACCTGATTTTTTCAGAGGTATGTCAAAATCAAACAGACCGGCTATTTTGCAAATGAATAAATTTGTTGTTCAAAATTGTATGCAAGATATGTATGTTACAACAAATGACGCCGGCGCTTTAGTCACAAAACCGATTTTTTCATACACTCGTCATAAGGAAAGCGGTGTAACGATGTTATGCATTGATGTAAACGGCGCTCCGACTTTATTTAAAAGAAGGGGGCCTGAACTTAAAAAATTAGGGATTTATCCTGATGTTTTTATCAAAAAAATTAAGGCGTCCAAGCAAACCGCAAAGCAAGCGATTATGGATAAGTTAAGAACCTTGGGGCGTGCTTAAAAGGTGAAAAAAAAGGGGCTTTAAAGAGCCCTTTTTTGTTTGGTGTTTATTTATTATTGCTTTAAAAAAAGGATGTTTTAAGGAGGAAAAGGGTATTTTTTTTTAGGCGTTAGTTAAATTAAAATGATAAATAAAACTTAAGATAATTAAAAAAGAAAGATTTAAAAGGGCGGATAGTTCGTTTTTTTTAGCTGGGGGACTTTGATAGACAAAGGGTATGAAATCAATTCTTTTTTTATTATTTTCCCTTTTTATATCAAAAAGATAAGCCCTCTTTTTTTATTTTGCTTAAATAAAGTCTTTTTTATAGAGAGTTTAAAAATATCCATAAATTATTTGACAAACAAATTTTGATTTGGTAGGCTCAAAAAACATACCCATTAAAAAAGGTGATACAATGACAAATAAAACAATTCAGGAATTAAAAGAAAATTTTTATATTCTTTTTGAAAAATATAAGCAAAAAAAAGAGGCTGAAACAGGCAAAGTTGTTTATCCGAATAAAGCCGAAGTGTTGGATTTGTTTTTAAACGAAACAGAAAGGTATATCGGCGGGCGCTTTGATCATGCAAGGTTTTTTACCCATGAAGAATTAGATGTTTTGTCTTATGCCCATACATTGCTCTTCAAATTGCAAAGAAATGAAACATCTTCTAAAGAAATTTATCGTGATTTAAGAGAATTTGCCCAAAACACAAAAGCTTTTTATGATTCGGTTTATGAAGTGAATTATTCTGATTATCATCGACTTTTGAATGCGGATAAAAATATTAATACAACGCGCTATGACTCAACGCCCTTGATTTTGGCCATTCAAAACTCAAATTTAAAAATGGTGTCGGATATTATTCAGCTTGGGGCAGATGTGAACCAACGAGATAAAAAAGGTTTGTCACCCTTATATCATGCGATTAAGGGGTATAAAATTTCAAGTGGGGGAACTCATTCTTTAATCGTGCAATATTTGCTTCAAGCCGGTGCTCGAACAGAGAATTTGGACGGGAAGGGAACGTCCGCCCTTGTTTTGGCTGTTCAACGCAATCGTCCGCGCTGTGTGATGATGTTGGCGAAAGATAAATATGATCGTTGCGGTTATATTAAAAATGAAAAAGGCGAAAACGTTTCTTTTTTAAATTATGCCATTCGTCATTCTCTTTTTAATGTTTTTCAAGTTTTGATTGCAGGGGGTGCAAAAATAGATGAACCGGACGGAACGGGTTTGTCACCGGTTCAAACCGCTCAAGCTTTGGGTAAAAAAGAATTTATCGGGTTAATGGCGGATGTGAAAGCTGCTGATTTAGAAGAGGCTCAGCTCAGATGTAAAAAAATCGCTTCTTCAAAAAGAACCGATTATGCCTATGAGCTTTCTTTTAAAAGAGAAAGACCGGCTCATTTGCATGATTGATAAAAAAAGAAGCACTCTGTCCATAAAAAGGGAGGAAGAGCGACAGAGTGCTAACTTATTATTTTTTTTGAAGGCGCTTTACCCAAGGGAGGAAGATAAAAGATAAAGCGCCTAATCAAACCCTTACAATTCTAATATAAGGATAAAAAAAAGAAGTGTCAACCCTCTTTTTTTATAAAAATGAAAAATTTTTAATTTATTTAAATTCAAAGAGTTATCTTGCCTTCTTTAATTGATTGACGTGTTCGGCTTTTAAAATGGTTTTTAAATTCTTTTCTTGTTTTTGAACAACGTAATCCATCGGGCTTTTCCTTGCTTTTGTTGGTGCCAAATCTTTTGCACCGGCAGATTTTAATAATTTAACAACGCTCATATTTTTTGCTTTTAAGGCATAAACAAGAGGTGTTTGCCCATTATTATTGGCAAGATTTATATCGGCTTTTGCTTGAATTAACAGCTCAACAATTTCTTTATTGCCATAAAAAGCAGCCCAATGCAAGGCGCTTTGCCCATATTTATCTTTTTTATCCGTATCGGCGTTATTTTGAATCAACAAAGAAACGATGTCTTTATTGTTATGTTGCGCTGCAATATGTAACGGACAAAAACCGTTTAAATCGCCTAAGTTCGGATTAGCTCCCAAGTCGAGAAGTTTTTTTGTTGTGTTCAATTTGGCACTGAGGGCAGAAAATTGCAAAGGTGTTTTTCCAAAACGATCGCAAGCATTGATGTTGCCACCAAATTCATTTAACAGTTCAATCGTTTGATCAGAGCCGGAAAAAGCGGCAACATGCAATGCATTATATCCGTTTTTATCGGAAAGATTGGGATCGGCGCCTAACCTTAACGCAAGCTCCAAATCTTCAGTATTGTTATTGGCGGCGCAAAAACGCATAAATCTGGCAAGAATTTTTTTATCAATTTCAGTCATGCGCATCGCCTCCTTTCTTTTTTATCTTGTATATATTTATTATACATCAAAAACGAAAAAACGGCAATATATATTCTAAGTCATTGTTTTTCCTTCCTGTTTTTTGAAAGGTTGGAAAAGATTTTTTCAAGTGATTTTTGAATTTTATATCTTATTTGGCGAATGCTTAAATCTTCCCTGTAAGCCAAAATTTTTAATGGTGTGCCATCAAAACGTTGCCATAAAATGCGCCGTTCGTCCGGATTTAACCATTGGAGCCAAACAAATTGAACGGTGTCCGCCATGTCTATTTCTTTGGGTGTCGGATAAAAAATCTCTTTTGAGGCGGGGGTTCTTCTTATCCCATATATCGATAAACAGCTGTGCGGTCTTTGGGGGAGGGGTCTTGGATAGTTTTTATAAATTTGACAGGCTTTTTTGATTTGATTTTTTATTTCGTCCATTGTGAGCGGTGTCATTTTGTTTCCTTTTTTTTAAGAAAGAGTCAAAGCGAAAAAAGTTATATGTTGCGCATTTCGTTGTATAACCAGTTGCGATAATCAATGAATTGGTTAAACTCATAAACTTTATTGGGCGCTAAATGAGATTTAAAACTTTCTTGTGTCGGGTGAATAGGCGTGTCTTTATAATTAAATTGTATAAAACGTATATTCCCTTTCGGAAGGATAAGTAAAATAGTTCCGGACCCAGGAACGGCTTTAAATAAAATTCGATCGGCAAAGATTGTTTTTGTCCAGTCGGAAGCATAAGAAAGCAATGTTTTTGAATTAATTATTTGCGCCGTTGAAGTGGGATGTTTCCTAAAAATAAGGGTGCCGTCTTCTTCATCGCCTCTATAGGTTTCTTGTTTTTTCCTTTTGAAAAAAGAGGGGAAAAAAGAAGATTTTTCTTTTTTCTTTAAGGATAAAAGCGTGTCTAATTGTTGTTTGGATTGTTGAAGGTCTTCTGAAAGTTCTTTGATTTGCTCTTTGAAAACATTGGTTATTTCGTTAAAGTTCTCTTTAAATTTTTTTGCATTTTCTTCAATGGTTTGAAGCGTTATCACTTTATCTTCTTGTTTTTCGATAATAGGGAATTGGGAAGACAAATTTATTTCCTTGATAAGGGGTGTTTTTTCGTTTTGATTTTGAATAAGTGTTAAAACTTTTCTTTTGGAAGACAAGTTTTTGTTTTCTTCAGTTTGGCTATCTTGCCGGTATGATTTATCGGCTTCTTTTGTTATTTCTTCAAAAGAAGGCGTTTCTAATTCAGGCAATGGTTTTAAAAAAGAAAGTGAACTAAGCGGGTGTTTTTTCATAATATTCTCCTTATTTTTTTTGTTGATATGTATTAAATGTATTATTTTAAATAAAAAAGTCAATATCTTTTTTATGTTGTAAAAAATATTTTTTATAATTGGTTGAATATTATGTATTATTTTTATAAAACAAGTTCGTTTTAGGATAGATTAAAAAGAGGTTATGAGGATTAATCGGTTATAAATTTACCCAATTTTCAATATAAGTTTGGGGTATATTTAAATGTCCAATGGGCCTATTTGATGTTTTATCGCCATGGCAATCGCTTCCGCCACTGATAAAAAGATGATTGGATTTTGCATAATTTTCAAGCTGTTTTTGTTGCTTTAAAGTGGCCGAGGGGTGAAAACATTCAATGCCGTCTAATTCATTTTCCAAGCGAAGAGCGTTGATAAATTCAATGGTGTTTTCAAAACGATATTCAAACGGGTGAGCCAAAAAAGCCAATCCGCCGGCTTGGTGAATGATGTTAATCACTTCTTTATAAGTTGGCTGTTCGCTATCAGAAGAAAGAACGCAAAAAGAACTATCCGGATTTAAAAGTCCTTTTCGAATAAAAGTGCTTAAATTATCGGCCAATTCGCCAAGAATCGGAATATTTTCTTTATGCGAGAGAAGCTCTTTATAAATATAAACAGAAATATATTCATTTTCAGGGAGTTCTTGATAAATAACGGATTTATCGTAAATAAGCTTTGTTTTATTACAGGCCAGTATTAATTTTTTTCTGACCTCTTCTTGAAGGAAATTTTTTCTCTCTTTGGAAAAAAATTTTTCATTCCATTGATTTATAAGGTTTAAGTCTTTGATATTGTAAGCTAAAATTTCGATTTTTTTATGCTGAAAATAAGCATCCATTTCAAGACCGGTGATCATTTTGCCCGAAAAAATATGTTGGTTTAAGGCAAAATCTTTATATTGCTCAAGTGTGTTATGATCCGTTAGCGAGATGTATTTAAGTTTTTTCCCTTCCGAAGTTTTTAAAATATCTTGAACGGTTTTATCCCCATCGGAATAAAGGGAATGCATGTGTAAATCAATCATTAATGTTATCCTTATGTCGGGGCTTAGAATAAATCAATTTTTAAAGAAAAGCAAGAGTCTAAAAAAAGGGTAGGTGGGAGTGCAACACCGGTTTTTATATCCTCTTTAAATTTTGTTAAGGAAAAATAAGGTGTTAGTTATTGATTAAAGGGATATTTTTTTTTGTAAAGGCCTATTGTTTAAATAAAAAAATATGTTATAATGCAGGCTTAAGTGAGAAGAGATTAAAAGGATTGAATTTTAAAATGATACGGCGAAATTTAACTTTATTTAAGTGGGATCATTTTTTGGGTGGATTATGGCCGTTATCCACGCTCTCAATTATCTATTTTGAACAAATCAGCGGTTCTTATGCCTTAGCAACAGCTGTTTTTGCTTTTTCATCGTTGGTCACGACTTTTATGGAAATTCCGATTGGTGTTTTTTCCGACAATAAGGGAAGGCGCAAAACGCTTCTTTGGTCTCCGATTTTAGTGTTTTTCACCTTTTTATGTTGGGCTTTGGCCGGTGAATTTTCTTGTGTTTGGTTATTATTTATCGGAGCATTTGCTTGGGGAACAAGTGCATCGATTGCTTCCGGAACATTGGAAGCGCTTGTGTATGAAACAATGCAAGAGTTGAAAGCGCAAGGTGATTTTAATGTCCAATATGCCAAAAACGGTGGTTGGAATCAGGTTGGATTGGCGATGAGTGCCATTTCGGCCGCCCTTGTCAGTTACTTTTTTTCGCTACAGGTGTTGGCTTGGGTTAGTGTTTTACCGGCCTTGTTTCAAATTGTTGTCGTTTATCTTTTGGTTGAACCCAAACGGATAAGAGGCTCAGAAAAAGTTAATTCTTATAAACATTTTTTGATTGCTTTTCGAAAATTAAAACGGAATAAAAGGCTTCGCTTTTTTGCGGGAATTCAATTGGTTGATAATGCTTTTGGGATGGCTTCTTTTCGATTTGAAAGCGCTTATTATCAACTCTTTGTTGCCGATTGGTTGATTAACTTGGCCAGGTTTTTAAAACAAATTTGCGGGATGGTTAGCTTTTTTATCGTGCCGTATATCAGAAAAATCGGTATGATTCGTTTGTTCTTTTTTTCAATGATCGGTAATGTCTTTGTTCGTGTTTTAGGGGTGGTTTTAAATAATTTTTTAACACCGTTTGTGATGTCAACCGTTAATCTTTTTTTCGGAACAGCCAAAACGGCAAATGCCGATATTTTGCAACAAGAATTTTCACCCCGTCAACGCGCGACCATGCAATCAATTATTTCCTTTTTGTCGGGAATATTGATGGCTGTTGTGATGGTTTTGTTTGGGTTTTTAGGAGATGTTTTTGGACCCGAAACAGCGATTATTTTGGGTATCATAATGAAAATTTTGATTTTGATCGTGTCGGCCTTGTGTTTTAAAAAAAGTTTATAAAACAAGGAGGGCCTGTTGAAAGATCTGATTAAGCCAAAAGCGTTAAAAGAAGGGGATAAAGTTGCTGTTGTTTCTCTTTCTTGGGGAGGGGCAAGTGTTTTTAATGAAAGATATAATGCTTCGAAATCCCAATTTGAAAAAGCATTTAAGGTGAAAATTATTGAAGCGCCCAATGCTTTGAAAAGTGAAGAAGAACTTTATCAAAACCCCAAACTTCGCTTGGATGATTTGATGTGGGCTTTTAAAAATAAAGAAATAAAAGCTGTTTTGGCAAGTATTGGTGGGGATGATACAATTCGGCTTCTTTCCCTGATGAAGAAAAAACATTTTGATGTTATTAGAAATAACCCAAAGATATTTTTGGGAATGTCTGATACCACGGTGAATCATTTTATGTGTTTTAAAGCCGGATTAAGATCTTTTTATTCAGCTTGTTTAATGTTTGGATATGGGGAGACCGGCGGTGTTCCGGATTGTATGATTCAAAACACAAAAAAAACTTTATGTTCCGCTGAACCGATAGGGGTTTTGACTGAAAGTGATTTTTTTATCGTTGATTTGGTTGATTGGAAAAGAAAAGATCATCCAATGAGAGCAAAGACAAAGGCTTCTTCTTGGCGATATATCGGAAAACAAGAAAAAGTTCAAGGTCCTTTAATCGGTGGGTGCATGGAGCTTTTTCAATTTATGAACGGAACAAGTTTATGGCCCAAAAAATCCGAATGGGATGGAGCGATTTTGTTTCTTGAAACAAGTGAGGAGCGTCCTTCTCCTAAAATGCTTCTTTATATGATGCGTAATTTAGGGGCGCAGGGCATTTTAAAGAAATTAAAAGGTATTTTATTTGCAAGACCCGGTGGTGAATTTTTTGAAAACGAAAGCAAACTTAAAGAAGAATATTTGAGCTCTTATTCTCAATATGATGAGGTTTTGTTAAAGGCTTTAAAAGAATTTGATGTTGATATTCCTGTTGTGACAAATATGGATTTCGGACATACGGTGCCACAGGTTATTTTGCCATATGGTGCCTTATGCGAAATTGATCCAAAGAAAAAACAAGTTTCAATTTTGGATGCAGGTGTAACAGAGTGATTTGAAGAATTGTTATTTTGATTTTTTTGAAGGGGCGGTTCGCTTCCCCTCATATCCGGTAAGTTTAAAAAAACCGCCAAACGGCGGTCTTTTTTATAACTGGTCGTGCACACCACCCCTAAATCAGAAAAAAGATACCATTTTTTTAGCGCACAAAATTGAGCCGAATTATCAACGATAGAAAAAGTTGTTCCGGCTTTTTCTTGTCCTTTGAATAAATCAGCAACAGCATTAACAGCCTTTTCTTGAAATTCCTGTTTCTTAAATTTTAGTTTCATTTATCTCTTCCTAATCAATAACTTACATTCCAAAGGTGTCGAATTCGATACCTTTGGAATTAGTTGTTTTTATGATCTTCTAAAAGGTAGGTTTCGGGGGTTAGTCTTTTTACTGATTTTTTGACATCATAAGTCTTTAATCTCTCTAATTCCATTTGAGCAACTTCTTTTAATTTTTCAAAACGTTCTTTTTTACCGATACCATCCCTTGCCATAACAGAATTTAAACTTTCTAAATTTGTAATAACAAGCAATTCATTAATACTTGCAGAATCCCTTAAATTTTCTCCTCTTTTTGCTCTTTCTTTGTTGTTTTCTCTCCATTCTTTTGCAGTCATCCCAAATACAGCCACATTTAAAAAGTCTGCTTCTTCGGCATATTCTAATTCTTTTCGCCATTTTCGTGAAATGGGAATAACACATTCTTTGATTGCGTCAGTGTGAAGTGAATAATTGGCTTTGCTTAGAACTCGTTTGACATTCCATTCAATATTATATGGATTTGTTTCAATGGACTTTAATCGTTCATATTCTTTAATGAGATACAATTTAAATTGTGGACTAATCCAAGAACCAAATTCAAAAGCAATATCAATATGAGCATATGTACCACCACCATTTCCGGCTTTAGATACAATACCTGAGGCATTCGTTGCTTCTATCCATTTTTTAGGAGTAAGTGTAAAACTATTTAAACCAGCTTCTTTACGAAAGGTATCAAATCCTTCATCTTTAAAATTTGCATTATGCATTTGTTCCCATAAACCTAGAAACTCAACAGTATTACGGTTTCTCATCCAGTTTTTTATATGATCAGTACCTTCTTCTCCTCTAACCATATCAGTAAGACAAATGTAATCTTGTCCATTGACTTTTATTACATTTATTTGATTATCATTTACTGTTAACTGTTTTGTTTTTTTCTTGAAGAGCATCATGTTGTTTTCTCCGTTTATAATATTTCTATGTCTTTTTTTATCTTGTCATTATTGAGGGTATTAATGCTTGTATTATTGATTAGTGTTTGATTTGATAAGGTATTCCCAATTTGAGACATAGCCCCCTGTGCTTGAGCTGCCCCAATTTTATTATGGATATATTTTACTCTATCTAAAATCACATAATCTTGCATATTTCTATATACCGAAGTCTTCATATTATCTTTTAATATTCTTTTCTCAAGAATTTTATATTCATCTTTTAAAATACTAATTTTCGCATTATTGCATACAACATCTTGATTTTCTATTGTTGTTTTTTCGGGAATATTAACGATTTCAGCTTCAAAATTGTAGCAAACTTGTTCATTTGCTGATGTTAAGTAGTCTATTGTACAATCAAAATTTAAAATTGCTTGATTGTTCTTATCCAACTCTTCCCAAAGTTTATCTCTTTGTTCTGTATTATGCATTCTTACGATAATTTCTTCATTTCCTCTTAATAAATTTACAAAATTTGAGAAATGATCTTCTATTTTTGCATCTGAACTTGTCTTTAATATTGTTTTTATATCTAATTTTACCGAATGTATATCTTTTTTGCTTTCATTTTTTATAGAAAATAAGCGATTATTTTGGATATTTCTTTTTTCATTATCATCAAAAAAATCAAAACCATCTTTATCAGATGAAACGAGTAATACTCTATCTCGAATATTAAAAGAATAAGTTCCTCAATAATTCCAAAAAAACTTCCCATTTTAATGGTAGGCTTAATGATTACCATATTATTACGTCTATTTTGATACTCTTTATCTTTCTCATACAGTTCAACAGTCTTTTTATTTGTGTACCAAACCGCTATAAATGTTACTATAGCAGTTAATACACCAGCAAATATAGTTGCACCAAACATCCACCAGTCTGTTGTGGCTTCCATTATTATTTCTGTTTCTTGGGTATCCATCATTCAAATCCTCTACAACAACTCAATCTCAATGCCTTTGTCTTTACTGATATAATAGGCATTTGACAGAGCGACATCGTCCTTAAAATCATCTTCATAAACAAAATCATTGCCGGTATTATACGGCGGATCAATGTAAATCATCTTAACTTTGCGATAATAGGCTGTTTGCAAAAGTTTCAAAACTTCCAAATTATCGCCTTCAATATATAGATTATTGGTGTTTTCAAAATCCACGCTCTCTTCCGGACAAGGACGGAGTGTTCCGGTTGAACGCTTACCTGCAATCCGATAGCATTCAAATTTATACTTTTCAAAGTCGTTGTCTATATATTCGCCACATAAAGACAAAAGTTTATCAATATCCAAATTACCCTCGGTAAAACACTCAGGAAAAACCGTTTTCAACTTTTCCTTGTTTACGCCCGTCACATCAAAGCTCTTGCCGTCCATTTTTTGAATTTGAATATCGTCTGCCATGAAAACATCTCATTTATCAGCATAAAATTATAATCTGTAATAGTTTACTTAGATTGCCCTAAAAAAGCAAGAAAATAGTCATTTTTTTTCAAAAAAATGAAAGTCCCTTTGTATGCCCCAAACGCCATGTGTGTAAGTTATAAAAAATTAAACCCCTTATAAAATAAGGCTTTTAGAGAGGTGTATAAATGGTGCTATCGGTTTTTGGGTTTCTAAACTAACCACTGCTTGGCAAGATTCGGAAAGTTAATGTCATACCACTATAATCAATTATTCAAAAACAATAACTTACGGTCAAGTGGCTCTGGCGAAAAAATCGCATTGCACAAGGTATATATATTTGGGCAAAAGTATATATCTTTTAAGAGAAAAGAGAACAACCACATCGATTTTGGCATAAAATCACTTTTTAACAGTTGGCTGTCCTAGGGCTTTGCAGGAGAATTGGATAACAAAAAAAGCGAAAGTATAAACTTCCGCTTTTTGATATTGGTCGAAACGAGAAGGATTTTGCTTCGGTTACACCTTGCGCTGTCCTTGAAAAATTTTGTTACACAAAACCGGCGTTCTCCCGTCCGCCTTTTTTCGGCGGTTGAACCTCCTTTCTCCGGAGGTTCGCGTCCCCTCATATCCGATGAGTTATAAAAAAACCGCCAAATGGCGGTCTTTTTTATAACTGGTCGAAACGAGAGGATTTGAACCTCCGGCCCCTACGTCCCGAACGTAGTGCTCTACCAGGCTGAGCTACGTTTCGATCATAAAGTGTGTCTCTTTTACTCTTTTTCTTTTCTCTTGTCAAGAGCTTTTTTTTATTTTCTTGACAAATTATTGATTTTATGATATAATATTTGCGTTTAATCGGAGGGTTTTTTATGAAAAAATTAATTTTATTTGCAACTGTTTCATTTATTTCGGTTTCTGCTGTTGCGGGGCCAAGGGGATATATCGCTCCAAGAGTGGGGCTAAGTGATGTGCGCGAAACAGCTGTTAAAGATCATCATGAAGCCGAATTTGCTCCGGGGGTGGCTTTGGGCCTTGCGCATGGTCCGTTAAGAGGCGAAGTGGAATATACTCATATCACGGAAGCTGATATTGAAAAAGACGGAGATTTTGATGTTTTAAATGCCAAATTTAACCGTGTGATGGTGAATGGATATGTTGATTTGCAACTGTCTTATCATGTGCGTCCTTATATTATGGCTGGTGTCGGCGTGGCGCATCATAATGTGTCCTATAAAGAGGAAGATTTTTCCGGTTCAAATTTTGCTTGGAATGCCGGAGCAGGGGTCGGTTTTCATTTGAATAGAAATCTGGCACTGGATATCGGTATGAAATATGTTGATTTAGGTGAGGTTGAACTTGAAAATCAAGAAAAAGATTTTTCATTTGACACCGTTGAAACGTATGCCGGGTTAAGGTTTATTTTTTAAATGAATATTTTTAAGATGAAAAAAGCCCCGTTAAGATGACCAAAACGGGGCGTTTTTTTTACATGTTTTTTTACTTAATCACAATGCTGACTAATTTGTTTGGCACATAGATTGTTTTTAAAATCTCGTGGCCGTCTGTGTAACTTGTGACTTCTTTTAAGGCCATTTGTTCAATGGTTGCTTTGTCCGTATCCGGTGAAACTTCAAGTTTTGCCCGAACTTTCCCGTTTACTTGAACAACGATAACCTTGTCTTTGTTAGCCAAAACGGTTTCGTCAAAGGCCGGCCATTGTTCTTTGAAAACAGACTCTGTATGCCCCAAAGATTCCCAAAGTTCTTCACTAAAGTGTGGCGCAAAAGGTGCCAAAACCAATACAAACGACTCTAAACATTCTTTTAAGAAAGCTTTGTTAATCGGACCTTGCATATATTGATTGAGCGCGTTTAAAAACTCCATAATGCGGGCCAATGAAGTGTTGAATTGGAATAAATCAACATCATGGGTAATTGCTTTGATGGAGGCATGGCGCACATAGTTCAAATCTTTTTCTGGCTTACCCATTTCGCTTGTTTCGTCTTGGGCTTCTTCATATTTTTCAAACAAGGCTTCAATTCGTTTCGTGAACCTTGCAATGGCTTCGATACCGGCATCGCTCCACGGGCCGCCTTCGGTATAAGCAAATGCAAATTCAAGATACATTCTTAACACATCAGAGCCGTATTTTTGAATATATCCGTCCGGATCAATGGTGTTTCCTTTGGATTTACTCATTTTTTGGCCGTCCGGACCTAAAATCATGCCTTGATGAACCAATGACTTAAACGGTTCATCAACGTTCAAATAGCCCATATCGCGCAAAGCTTTTGTGAAAAATCTGGCATAGAGCAAGTGCATGGTGGCATGTTCTTGTCCGCCGACATATTTATCAACCGGCAACATTTGATTGATTTTTTCTTTATTAAAGGCTTCTTTATCGTTTTTATTATCAGGGAAGCGCAAGAAATACCAAGAAGAATCAACAAATGTGTCCATCGTGTCCGGATCGCGGTGAGCTTTGCCGCCGCATTTCGGGCAAACCGTATTCATAAATTCTTCAGAACGCGCGAGTGGAGATTTCCCATCCGGTCTGAACTCAACATTATAAGGTAACTTAACCGGCAAGTCTTGTTCTTTTACGGCAACAGCCCCGCATTTTTCGCAATGAATAATCGGAATCGGTGCGCCCCAATAGCGTTGTCTTGAAATAAGCCAATCGCGTAAGCGGAACATCGTTGTGAGCTTGCCTTTTCCTTCTTTTGAAAGTTTTTCAACAATGCCGAGGATGGCGTCTTTTGTTGAAAGACCGGTGAATTCGGCACTGTCAGCTAAAATCCCATGTTCACAAAAGGGAAGAGGTTGGGGTTCATTGTTTTTATCGTTAATCACGCGTTTAATCGGCAAGTTATATTTGCTTGCAAAGTCAAAGTCGCGTTCATCATGAGCCGGCACAGCCATCACAAAGCCGGTTCCATAACTGGCGATAACATAATCAGCCACCCAAACAGGGACTTTTTCGCCATTGACCGGATTGGTGGCATAAGAACCGGTGAAAACGCCGGTGCGTTCACGTTCTGTTGATAAACGATCGATTTCTTTTACTTTAGCAGCTTGTGCCAAATATTCTTCAACAGCTTGTTTATATTCTGGTTTTGTTAAAGAGGCAACGGCTTCATGTTCCGGCGCAATCACAACATAGCTTAACCCGAATAAAGTATCAGCTCTGGTTGTGAACGCTTCTAATTCAATGCCGTTATCAATTTCAAATTTTAACAAAGAACCGGTGGATTTTCCAATCCAGTTTTTTTGAATTTTCTTTGTTTTTTCCGGCCAATCAAGAGAATCAATATCTTTTAAAAGTTCATCGGCATATTCGGTAATTTTAAAGAACCATTGTTTCATTTTTCGTTGAGAAACTTCGGATTTGCAACGTTCGCATTTGCCGTCAACCACTTGTTCATTAGCCAAAACCGTTTGGCAACTCGGACACCAGTTTACCGGTGCTTCTTTTTGATAAGCCAAGCCTTTTTCATAAAGTTTTAAGAAAATCCATTGTGTCCATTTATAATATTCTTCATCACAAGTGGAAAGGAAATAGCTTAAATCATAGCTGCCGCCAAGGTTTTTATATTGTTCAAGCATGGTTTTAATGCTTTTGTTGGTTGAATCTTTCGGATGAATCCCCGTTTTAATGGCATAGTTTTCCGCCGGTAAGCCAAAGGCATCAAACCCTTGCGGATGAAACACATTAAACCCTTGCATCTTTTTAAAGCGGGCCCATGTATCCGTCACCCCGTAATTATACCAGTGACCGCAGTGTAGATTTGCAGCGGACGGATAAGAAAACATTTCCAAACAATATAGTTTTTTATCCATTTTGGATTCATCAAAGCGGTATAAGTCCTCTTTAGCCCATTTTGCCTGCCATTTTTCATCAACACTTTTTGAATATTTCATAAGCCCTCTCATGTTTTATCGTTAAATTTTATTTTTTTTATAAAACCTTTTGTTTTATAAGCCGTTATTATACAAGGATTGCCTTTAAAAGTCAAAGGTAAAATAAAAATAGTTTTATTTATTGCTTAAAATCCGTTTAAGATATTTTCCGGTATAACTTTTTTCGCATTCGGCCACTTCTTCCGGTGTTCCGGTTGCAACAACTTCGCCACCACCGTCTCCGCCTTCAGGTCCCATATCAATGATATAATCAGCTGTTTTAATCACATCTAAATTATGTTCAATCACAACAACGCTGTTTCCTTGATCGACAAGCGCATGCAAAACGTCTAAAAGCTTTTGAACATCTGCAAAATGAAGACCGGTTGTCGGTTCATCCAGAATGTAAAGAGTTTTCCCTGTGCTTTTTCTTGCGAGTTCTTTTGAAAGTTTGATGCGTTGCGCTTCGCCTCCCGATAAAGTGACGGCAGATTGACCGAGCGAAATATATCCGAGGCCCACTTTTTTAAGCAAGGCGCATTTATCCCTGATGGCGGGAATATGGTCAAAAAATTCGCCCGCTTCATCAACCGTCATATCCAAAACATCCGCAATTGATTTGCCTTTATAGGTGATTTCAAGTGTTTCTTTATTATATCTTTTGCCCTTACATGTATCACAAGCCACATAAACATCCGGTAAAAAGTGCATTTCAATTTTAATCACCCCGTCTCCCGAACAAGACTCGCATCGTCCGCCTTTCACATTAAATGAAAACCTGCCGGCTTTATATCCTCTTACTTTCGCTTCGGGCAGGCCGGCAAACCAATCTCTGATTGTTGAAAACATGCCGGTATAAGTGGCCGGATTGGATCTGGGAGTTCTTCCGATCGGGCTTTGGTCAATATCAATGATTTTATCGATATAGCCCATGCCTTGAATCCTTGTATAGGGCCCCGGGGTATCGCTTGAATGGTTGATGAGTTTATTCAGGCCCTTATAAAGCGTTTCAATGACAAGAGAGGATTTTCCGCCTCCTGACACGCCGGTCACACAAGTGAACGTCCCTAAAGGAATTTTAACGTTCACATTTTTAAGATTGTTAACACTGGCTCCTTGAATTTCAATGAATTTTCCGTTTCCTTGACGTCTTATTTTCGGAATGATGATTTTGCGCATGCCGGATAAAAATTGACCGGTTGTTGAAATGGGGTTATCCATGATGTCTTTCGGCGTTCCTTCAGCCACGATATGTCCGCCGTTTCGACCGGCACCGGGGCCGATATCCAACACATAGTCTGCCGCTTTTATCGCATCTTCATCATGTTCAACAACGATAACGGTGTTGCCGATATTTTTAAGGTGAATAAGTGTTTCCAATAATTTATCGTTATCGCGTTGATGAAGTCCGATAGAGGGTTCATCCAAAACATAAAGAACGCCCGTTAAACCGGAACCGATTTGACTTGCCAAACGAATGCGTTGAGATTCGCCACCGGATAAAGTTCCGCTCATCCGGTCAAGGGAGAGATACCCAAGGCCGACATTGTTTAAAAAAGAAAGCCTGTCATTGATTTCTTTTAAAATCCGGACCGCGATGGCTTGTTTTTGATGAGAGAGGTTTTCATAAATTCTTGAAAACCATTCTTTTGCCTCTTGAATAGAGGTGTGCGTTGCTTCGGAAATGTTTTTTCCCATGATTTTAACGCATAAAGCTTCGGGACGCAGGCGATGACCATGACAGTGTTCGCAAACGGAGTTGGATTGATATTTTGATAATTCTTCTCTCATCCAATCAGAGTTTGTTTCCATAAATCGGCGCTCCATGTTCGGAATCACCCCTTCAAAAACGCGCACTTTTCCTTTCATGCCGTATAAGATGCCGTGTTTAACCTCTTCAGGCAATTTAATCCAAGGTGTATCAATATCAACTTGAACAAATTGAAGCATTGTTTTTAAAATTGTGTCATACCATTGGAACATTTCACCATTGGTGTTGCTCCATGGTTTGATGGCGCCTTGACGAATGGATTTAATCGGGTCGGGGATAACTTTTTCAGGATCGATATAAAGTTTAAATCCAAGGCCGGCACAGGTAGGACAAGCTCCTTGCGGATTATTAAAAGAAAAGAGAGATGGTTCCAAATCTTTGATTGTAAACCCGCTGACCGGACATGAAAACTTTTCGGAATAAAGCTTTTCTTCTTTTGTGTCATTATTTTGAATGATAACAAGTCCGTCTGCTAATGAAAGGGCTTTTTCAACAGATTGAGCCAAGCGTGTCTCAATGCCTTCTTTAACGATAAGCCTGTCAACAATGATATTGATTGTATGTTTTTTATTTTTATCTAATTCCGGTGTTTCTTCAATCAGATATGTTTCGCCATTAATTTGAAGACGCGCAAAACCTTTTTTTTGCCATTCGGCAATTTCTTTTTTATATTCGCCTTTTCGATCCCGAACAACGGGAGCTAAAATCAAAAGTTTTTCGCCTGAACGTTCTTTTAAAATGCTTTCAGTGATTTGAGAAGCGCTTTGCGCTTCAATGGGAAGACCGGTCGCGGGAGAATAAGGTGTTCCGACTCTGGCCCATAAAAGGCGCATGTAATCATAAATTTCGGTAATGGTTCCAACTGTTGATCGCGGATTTTTGGCAGTTGTTTTTTGTTCAATGGAAATAGCAGGAGAAAGTCCTTCAATTGAATCAACTTCCGGTTTTTTCATTAAATCCAAAAATTGCCGTGCATACGCGGATAAACTTTCAACATAGCGGCGCTGGCCTTCGGCATAAATCGTATCAAAGGCAAGGGATGATTTGCCCGATCCTGAAAGACCGGTGATAACCACCAATTGATTTTTAGGAATATCCACATCAATATTTTTAAGATTATGCTCTTTAGCGCCACGAATGGAAATGAATTTTTGCATTTTCTTTCTCCTAAAAAAAACAAAGGTGGTTTATTATACCTAAATTTTATATAAAATTCAAATACTTTTTTAAACCTATTCTTTTTGCCGGTTTGCTTGATTTTCTAACAAGTGTTGAGTGTTATTTAAGCTAGTGGAAAGCTTTTCATAAGCCGTTAACTGTTTTAACTTTTGAATTCTTTTAAGGGGGGCGCCCAATCTGATTAAGTCTTCTTGAATCAATTTAAGGCAAAAGGCTAAACTTGGCTTATAAATGCCTATTTTTAAACC
>JAFXIF010000059.1 GCA_017533325.1 Alphaproteobacteria bacterium | reverse complement strand
TATACCTTCTTGAGTCAAGCCCCCTTCTTCTTGAGGGAACATACTTCCTTGAGTCAAGTCCCCTTCTTCTTGAGGTAACATACTTCCTTGAGTCAAGCCCCCTTCTTCTTGAGGCAATATACTTCCTTGAGTCAAGCCCCCTTCTTCTTGAGGCAATATACCTCCTTGAGTCAAGCTCCCTTCTTCTTGGGGCAGTTTTGACACTTCTTGATTTTGAAAACCCTCTGTAAATAAACTTGGCTTTTTAATATGTTCTTGAACCGAATCCAATAAGTGCATACATTCCACTTGAGAATAAACATTGGCCCAATCTCTGGCTGTTTTATCGGTCACATCTTTTTTATCCAAATCAGCGCCCGCAACAATTAAAAACAGCACCATATCGCCAAATCCGGATTGAACCGCATGCATCAAAGCCGTAAACCCGTAAGAGTCTTGAGTATCCAACGCCACACCATTTTTAATCAACCCTTCAACGATATCCATATCCCCTTTGTGAACGGCTTTCATCAAAGCGGTTAATCCTTTTTGAGTCTGTAAATTTAAATTAGCCCCGCTGTTAATTAAAAGTTGCGCCGTTCGATTATATCCGTTTGAAATGCTTTTCATTAAAGCCGTTTCACCCGATAAATCCTGCATATCCAAATCAGCGCCTTTTTCGATTAAAAATTCGGTTAACCGCACGCGCCCGTTTGAAGCCGCCGCCATTAACGGAGAAATCCCTTTTTCATCTTGAACACTCACGCTCATTTTTTCACTATCCAAAAACTCTTGAACATGGCGAATGTCCCCGATTTCAACCATATCCACCAACTTTTTGGTTTTAAAAGCTTGCTCTTGGCTTTCCTTCAGTTCTTCTTCTTTTAAATCCTCTTGCTTATGAAGGATGAGATAATTTGAAACTTCTTTTTCTTGTTGAATAAACTCCCCTATTTTCGTTTTCAACGCCGTTTTTTCATCCGTCATTTTTGTTTTTCTCCCTTAAAAAAAGTTTTCGGCAAAGAAATTTTTTTCTTTGTAATTTTTTGTTTTTGCTTAAGTTCAGCTTTTCTTAAATAGTCAGCTATAAGAAAATACCCTCTTTTTTCGGCTTTATTCGCCGCCGTTTGTTTCTTACGGTCCACCAAAAGCGCATTCGCCCCTTTTTCAATCATCAAATGAACAAGCGCCCCTTCCCCTTGATAAGCCGCAGCCATTAAGGGGGTTTCACCTGAAATATTTTGTTGATCAGGATTGGCGCCACATTCAATCAACATTTTTGCAATCGATTGATAATTTGATAAAATCGCCCACATTAACGGCCCGTCCCCATTTAAATTACCCTTATTTAAATCAGCGCCCTTTTCAATCAAGGTTTGAACCATTTCTTTTGACCCGCGCGAAGAAGCATAAATCAGAGGCGTAAACCCAAATTTATCTCGTTTATTTAAATCGATATCACTTTTTTGAATCAATTCATGAAATAATTTTAAATTTTTTTTCTTCACCGCATATTGCAATGTATAAACCGGCGCCATTTTATTCTCGCGTCCTTTCGTTTTGACTGTTTTGGCACTCAAGCTCCGTTTTTTGAACAATTCGAATTAAACTTTCTTTTTTTAAATATTCAAAAACATCTTCTTTATGATTTAAATAAGCCAAACTGCTGGCGGTTTCCCTTTCTTTATTTACTAAAGCAATCTGAGCGCCCTCTTCCAAAAGAAGCTTCACCATCCCAAGATGCCCGTTCTTGGCGGCATACATAAGCGCCGTCATGCCGTTTTTATCTTGATAATCAATGTTTGCACCGGATTTAATCAGGCAAAAAGCCGCCTTTTCGCGGTTAAACGCCGCCGCCCAATGAAGAGGCACTAACCCTGTGCCATCAGGTTCATTAACATCAACTTCTTCATTTTCACACATCAACGCCACCACCCCGTCATGACCGTTCACAATCGCAATCATCAAGCTTCTTTGTTGTTCAAGGTGAACAAAATCGGGGACAAATTCAGTCATCATTCGTTGATACGCAAGCTTATTTTCTTTTGTTGAGAGTTGATAACACCGGTAAAGCAAATCCGATACTTTATCCCCTCTGGCATCTTGAATGGAAGGACTTGCGCCATTAAGAAGCATTTGTTTGAATAAATCTTCCTGTGCGCCCAAAACCGTATACATCAACGCCGTATTTTTAAAACAATCTTGCCTGTCCAAATCGGCGCCTTTTTCAATTAAAAAAGAACTGATGTCTTGATGTTGGTTTATAACGGCTTTCATCAAGGCCGTTTGTTTAACTTCATCCGTTGCATTAATATCAGCGCCGGACTCTATCAACTCTTCCACACCACTTAAATTGCCGATTTCAGCCTCTTTAATTAATTGTTCATCCAATTTTGGTTCACCCAATTTTGCCGCTCTTGACATTTTATCCCCTATCGTTTTGCCAAATCATTTTTTTATATTTTAAAAATGAAGTTCCTTTTAAACTTCTTAAATAAGCCAGTTTATTTTTTTCTTTGTCAACACAAATGCTTTTTTTAAACGCCTGACCGAGTTTAACCGCCATTTTCATATATTTCAAGCTGCAAACAACATCTTTTTGATGCTTGAAAGCTTTTTTGTTGAAATAATCAACGGCTTTTTCGCCCCATTTGTTTTCCAGTTTGGCATCAACGCCAATTATCAACAAATTTTCAATCGTTTTATCATTCAGTGCCGTAAAAAGCGCCGTATCGCCCCAGTTATTTTTATGATTTAACGGAACGCCTGCCATGGCAAGCAATTTTAAATCCCCTAAATCAAGGCCCGCCAATGAAGCCACATGTAACGCCGAAAATCCATATTTATCCGTTTGTGCCGTATCAATTTTCTCTTCGCATAAAAGCCGGCGCATCATTTTTAACCGGTTCAAGCGAATGGATTGATGCAACGGCGGATATCCGTCCATATCTTTTTGATTCACATCAGCGCCCAATAAGATAAGGGTTTCCAATAAATTCCTGTTCCCCTTAAAAATGGCCAGATGCAATAAAGATTGCCCATATTCATTTTGAATGTTCACGTTTGCACCTTTGCGAACCAATCCGCCAATAGCGCGCACATCATTTTTTTGAACGGCATCAATTAAGGCTTCATCAATTTTTCTCATACAATTCCTTTTAAGTTATCTTGTATTCACAAGCTCTTTAATATAATGAATCAATTTGTTTTTCCAACCGACAACAGGAACCGGTCCATATTGTTTCACAACCATATTGAACCAAACCTTTTTGCTTGGAGCCACCAAATCAACCGGCGTTAAGGCATTTTTATCGCTCACATTCGGATTTGCGCCTTTCTTAATCAACATTTCAGCCATATCAAGCAATCCTTCTTTTAAAGCAATCATCAACGGCGTGTTCCCTTCATTATCGGCCTTATTGATATGGGCACCATGATCAAGCAAGAATAAAACCGTTTCTTCCATTCCGCTTTGAATGGCTTTCATCAACGGTGTTTGACCCATATTGTCCGAGCTGTTCACATCAGCGCCTTTTAAAACCAACAAATGCATCATTTCTTCGCTTCGTTGAATAATGGAGTAATCCAACGCCGTTTTTCCGCATTCATCTTTTTTATTGATTTCGGCTCCGCGCATTAAAAATAAATTCATGGCGCGCATATTCATTTGTTGAGAGGCTTTAACAAGAGGCGTTGTGCCTGTTTTTCCGCCATTATTCACATCAGCACCCCCAACGATTAAAGCTCTTAAAATCATGCGGTGATTCAAATTTAAAGCCTTCATAATCAAAGTTTCGCCTTCTTTGTTCACGATTTCTTTATCCGCTCGTTTATCGAGTAAAAATTTAACCGTTTCCGTGTTCCCTTCCGTCACGGCTTTAAATAATGCCGTTTCGCCGTCATCATCTTTTTCATCAACATCAGCGCCATATCTCAATAACAAGGAAGCATCTTCAATTTTTCCGTAAAGACCCGATATAATCAATGCCGTTCGACCATCTCCGTCCCGTTTATTTACGTTAGCGCCTTTTTTAAGCAACAATTTTGTGATATGTCTGTTTCCGCTGATAACAGAAGTCATCAACGGCGTAACCCCGTTCATTCCAACCGTGTTCACTTCTTCAGGTGATTTATCCAATATCCGTTGAACCGCAAGAATATTGTTTGATTTAATAGCCTGTAATAAAACATTAAAATTTGTTGTCATCTTATTTTCCAATCCGTTTTAAGTTAATCATTCTTTTATTTTGAATTTAAACATTCCTTTTTTTTTATTTTCACACACCTTTTTTTAACCGTTTCTTGATGTTTAAACTCTGTTCATCTCTCCTTTTTTTTGTTGTTTTTTTTTAATTTTTTTCATTTTGCGCCTTCATAAAAAGCTTTTTGCGCGAAAAACTCGGATGCGTTGCCAAAATATCTCGTCTTCCATTTGATTTTGATTCTTGTTGAATTTTTTTCATAACCCCGCGAACAGATTTTGCCCCATAACTGCAAGCATATCCCCACGCATCTTTTCCATCACAATCTCTTAAATAAGTATTCGCCCGATGCCTCAATAACATTTCCGTTAAATAAGCAAAATTAGCTTTTGCCGCAAACATCAGCGCCGTTCTGCCCCGCTTATCTTGCTCGTTCACGTTCACCCCGTTGGCAAGCAATAATTTAACCGTTTTAATTTTATTGCTTTTAACCGCTTTCATAAAAACCGTTTCGCCCATTGAATCTGTTTGATTGACATTCGCCCCATTGGCAACCAAATAAAAAACATGAGAAAAAATCCCCGTTTCAATCGCATGAATCAACGCTGTTTTTTCGCTATAATCTTTTTCATCAATTTTAGCACCGTTTTTAATCAATAAATCATCAATTTCGCAATTACCGAATAACACATTTTTAATCAATGGCGTTCGACCGGCGGCATCTTTTAAATTCACATCAGCGCCCTTTTTGATTAAGGCGTCAATAATCTCTTTTTGTTCATAATAAATGGCTAAATGCAACGCCGAATTGCCCTCTTTATCTTGCTTTGATAAATCAGCACCGTTTTCAATCAATTTAAGCGCCGTTTTATGTTGCCCCGTTTCAATGGCTTTCATCAAGGGCGTTTTATTTTTTTCCCAATCAGCCGTGTTTAAATTTTTCATGCGCGGAATTAAATAAAGCGAAAACGTTTCATATCCTTTATTAACCGCTTGATTTAAAATTGTTTCCCCTTTCATGTTTTGCAAATTTAAATCAGCGCCTTTTAAAAGCAACTGAACCACCAATGGCCAATTTTCTGTTTTGGCAGCGCGCATTAAAAAACTTTCCCCCTCCTCGTTTTGCGCGTTTAAGTTCACCCCCAGCTCAATCAACGAAAGAGCTTCTTTGTCATTCAACTCATCAATGGCTTTAAATAGTTTTATTTCGTTTTCTTTCATTTAATTTATCTCTTTTTCATTACTTTTTTTTAATCCTTGTTGCAATTTTCTTTTTAACGGGCAATGACTTGTTCAAATAACTTTGTTTTCTCAACAAACAAAACTTAAAGCATAAGCTCAAATCATTTTTTTAAACAAAACAACTTTGTTATTTCTTCAAACACATTTTTTCATTTTATTTTTAAGTCAAATCACACATTATCCTTCGTTTTGGTTATCTTGTTTTTGCATCAACGCTTTTTTGTTTGCTATTTTGATTTTTTGAGGCTCATTTTTTTTCAGCCATTTATCCAAAAAAGCTTTTTGACGATCATCCAACATGTCATTAAACGCTTGGACATAAACATCAGCCGGTGTTTTTCCATGAGAATCACGAACAAAAACATCCGCCCCGTTTTGAACAAACATTTTAATCGCTTTTTCATCCCCAACCTCTGCCGAAAAATGAAGCGGATACCGACAAAAGGAACCATCCAAATTCACATCAGCACCTTTTAAAAGCAATAATTCCAAAAGCCAGCCGTCCCAAAAATGAGAATTTTTCCCGCTTGCCAAACAAGCTGTCAACGGGGTGTCTCCATGTTCATTTTTCTTATTCATATCAACATTTTGCTCAATCAATAACTGAATGTTATAAATTGAACCGGATTGAACGGCATAATGCAATGCGGTGTTTAAAGTTTGCGGATTTTGATAATTCGCATCAACCCCGGCTTCAATCAAGGCATATAAAAGCGCCTCATTTTCCTCTTTTGCGGCTCTTAACAATTCCTCTTCCAACAAACGTCCTTCTTGTTTTAAAGATTGGACCGTTTTTCTTGCCAAAATTAAATATTCTTTTGCCGGCATTCCCCTCAATTCATTTAAAAGTTCCACACTTTCGTTTTCTCCGACCACGTCAAACACCGTTTTTCCCTTTTTATCTTTTAAGGACAAATCAGCGCCGTATGCTCTTAAAATTCGGGCATGCCAAAAATTCCCACCCTTTTCAAGCATCAAAGCAAATGGCGTTAACCCATAACAATCCTGATGATTCACATCACTGCCTGCTTGCAATAATAAACGAACACTTCTGGGATCTGCTTTATCATAAACAGCATAGGAAAGCGCTGTTCGGCCAATAATATCAACAGCCTCAATATCTGCACCCCTTTCAAGCAAATATTGAACAAAAAAAGGAGATGAAACCGCACACATCAAAGGCGTTTTCCCATATTTCGTCGGCTGATGAATGCTGGCACCCGCTTTAATCAACTCATCAACCATCTGATGATATCGTCGATCTTGAAGGCAACAAGTTAAAAGCGTTCTTCCCGTTTCATCAAAAGCATTCAAATCCATTCCGCCGGTTAACAAAGCCAACACCTCTTCTTTTGCTGTCGCCTCTTTCAAAACACAAGCTTGATAAATCAACTTCATGACGGTTTCAAATTGTTCTTTATCAGCGTTCATTTTTTTCTCCATCCTAAAAGTTTTACCTTTTTCATCCCTTTAATTAAATCTTTTTTACTTAATAAGTTATCGTTTACTCTTAAAGCGTTACTTAATTTTTTTGACGATCAGATTCTTGTTGTCTGATTGCTTTTAAATCCGTTTCTTTCACTTTATATGGCCCTTTAACGCCGGCTAAATCATTAAAAACCGCCCCTAACACAGCCACACCGTTTAAAAGCCCGCGAGATAAAGCTTCATCAGCCTTTTTTTGTTTTTGATTTTTTGTTTCTTTTTGATCTGAATTCATTTTTTCCAATCCTTTTTTTAAGGCACCACGTTAAGGGCTCATCATGCTTTTTTTTAAAGCAGTTGATAAACCCTTATTTAAATTTGGTTTTGATTATATCATATCCCGTTTTATCCGTCAATATTTTTTTATATAAGCAAAATTTTAAGCAAAAAACTAAAAATATAAACAAGAAGAATAATTTTAAAAGGAAAATAAAAAAACTTTCATTTCTTTTGTTTTAACCTGTTGAGAACTCACTTGATAACAAGTTACATTTCCTTAAAAATCCCCCTATTTAACCTTAAAAAAAAGCCGGAGAGTTTCCTCTTCCGACTTTCTTTTTTTTGCTTCTTAAACTTAATGACTATAATCATTCAAGTTCTTTCTGGCCGCATCTGCACGCTGTTGGCTTCTGGCTTGAGATTGTTCATTGGATCTGCGACGAATATATTCAAGATACCTTTTCTTTTCTTGAAGTTCTTGATTTTTTCTTGCCAACGCTTCAATTTCCTTTCTCTTGGCTCTGGCTGTGGCAACAATTTTGATTTGCTGTTGTCGCCATTCTTTGTCACTCATTTGGCCTGATTTTGAAGCACCTTTTTTAGCAGTACCTGTCAAAACAAAGTCATCCAGTGAGCCATGGATATAAAGATCAACAATCGCTTTTCGAATCTCATCAGAAACAACTTGTTTGACTTGTTCGCCTTCGGCTCTTTCTTTGGCAAAATCAATTTCAAGACGGCCGATAGCCCCTGTATGACCTTTGGATTCTTTATCAATATCCCCTTGAACGCCCATTTCGCTCATGATACCGGCTAATTGGGCGCTTTGCTCTCTGGATAAAGGGTTGCCTTCCAAAACATCATTCATCAACTTAATTTCGGCAAAATCTGACCGTTTCAATTTATCGATAATGATTTTTCCGTCCGCACCAATAAGCGATTCCATTTTGGCCTCAGCCCTAGCTTTTGCCGTTGCATCCACTTTGACTTGAACGCCCTCATTTTGACCGGGGGCCCCACCATTGCCATTTGAACCACCCCCTGCACGAGAAGCTCCACCCTTTCCGACAGGACTGTTGCCATTGTTTTTGATTTCAACATTCACGCCGGCCTCTGCATGAGCCTCAGCCGTTGCTGTTGCCTGAGCTCCGGCCGTTGATGTCGCCTCAATCGTTGCGCCATCAATTCCACCGATTGATTCAGGCATTCCTTTTTGTTCTTCATTTTGCTTAGCTTGCGGATTTTGGTGATCGTATCCGTCATAAACAAGAACGGAGCCATCCTCTTTGATTGTATATTTATCAGGGTTCGGAATATTTTCAAACTTAACATCAACTGAGCCTTGTTGTTGCTCTTTATCTTGTGGATTTGTTTGATCCTGACCTTGATTTTGTTTGTTTTCTTCGCCTTTTTCTTCGCCTTTTGGCTCAGTTGCAGGTGGCGTTTCTTGTTCTTCACCCTCAAACACTGGCATTCCGGATGGATCTAATGGGATTCTTTGCCCTGTAACAGGATCAATCATACCCATCTCTTGATCTGCCCAATGTCCGCCGGATTCTTGCTCTTCACCTCTTGGCTCAGTTGTAGGAGGCGTTTCTTGTTCTTCAACCGTCGTTTCTTGTTGTGGCACAACTATTGTTTCACCAACTTCATTTTCCGGTTGCGCTGTCCCATTTTCCGGTTGCGCTGTCCCATTTTCCGGTTGTGGTGTCGCATTTTCCGGTTGTGGTGTCGCATTTTCTTGTTGTGGTGTCCCATTTTCCGGTTGCGGTGTCGCATTTTCCGGTTGCGGTGTCGCATTTTCCGGTTGCGGGGTCACCTTTTCCGGTTGTGGCACAACTATCGTTTCATCAACTTTTTCAAGCTCCGGTTCTTTCGATTGGGTGGCTTTTATTGACTCAATGATTTGATTGCCGGCTTCTTGAGGAATTCTTCCCTTTTTCACAGCGCTGTTAACATAATCAAGAGCTGAGGCCCCTCGCACATCTTTTTGTGTTACATCTGCGCCATTTTCGATTAATTTATCAACAACATTCGCATGTCCGTTAAAGGCGGCAAACATTAAAGGTGTTTGTCCTTTTTCAGGGGAGAAGCCATTCACATCGGCCCCTTGCTTTATCAAATCTTCAGCCGCTTTCCAATTACCTTTACCACAGGCAACTCTTAATTGCATATTAAGCGCATCTTTTTGTCGTTGCGCCTCAATATGCGGATTTGGCGTTGCAGGGCGTGGAGCCGGCTGTGGCGCTCCGCTCGGTCTTCCTTGTTGTTTTTTCGGGCCGTTTTTCGCGCCTTTTGATTTTAAAAGACTTATAACATCACTCATGCCTTGAACATCTTGATTTTCTTCAGCCAAATCAAGCACTGTTTGCCCATTTTCATCTTCCAAATCCAAATTGGCACCCAGTTTAATTAACATTTCAATTGCTTCTTTATTCAACGGTTCAATGTTGCCGTCTTTATCTTTAAAACCTTTTACAGCTCTCATCAAAAGTGTTTCACCGGTTTCCGATAATTGATGATTGATATCCATTCCGGCCAATAAAGCAGCCAAAGCCTTATTATCTCCTGAACGAATATAACTGGAAGCTTTGCTGAAAAGTCTATTTTGTTCAAGCCGTTCCGCTTCTAAACCGCCATCAAAAATATAGCTTGAAACGGCATTAGCTGTTTGAATAAGAATTTCCGGCGTTACTTCTTTCCCCAAAAGGTTGGCAATTTCTTGTTTCATTTCAGGGGTCATTAAATATCCGGCAATACGCCCGTTTATTTCGGCTTTTTGCTCGTCATTTAACAAACCGTAATTGATATGACCATCTTTTGTTTTCGGGAAATCTTTCAAAGCATCTTTATTTTTTTCTTCAATAAAATCAATGGTGCGATGCGCCAACTTTGAAAGCTTTTCCTTTGGCAACATAAATTCCAGTTCATCTTTCGTGTCGCCGGTTTTCTCTCCTCTTTCTTCCTCGTTTCCTTTTTCTTGATTTTCATTCAAAGCTTCTTTTAAGGACGGTCCCATGCCTGCCGCCAAATCAAGCAACTGATCTAAGTCATCTTTATTCGGGTGCAAGCGGTATCTGTTTGCAATATAGTTATAGCATTCCGGTTGAACAATAAATTCAGCCATATATTTTTGGTATTCCTTAAATTCTTTTTTAAATTCCTTAGAATGCAATTTAACCCAATCAATTTCGCCCTCTTTTGTTTTCGGCAATTTTTTAAAGAGTTGATATCTTTTATAAGCATCTTTTTGAAGTTTTGTTGTTAATTGCTTTTCAATATTCGGATCATCTAAATTAAATCCTTTCAAACAAGCATCCGGTGTTGCCATATGTCTTAAGAATTTTTTGGCAACTTCAGCGGCAATGGTTGATTTTGAAATTTGCTGATCTTTCAATTCATTGGTAATATAATCATCCCGATTGCGTTTTTGAATTTCTTTATTCTTTTTCTCAACTTCTTTTTTCTGTTGGTAATATTTGTTGATTAACTCTGCCGGCGCACCGATGCAAAGCGTAAAAATCATATTCATTGCCAAATCAGCGCAAGTTTCCCCTTGAAGATTGTTTAATTTACTCCAAAAACCATCTTCCCAAACTTTATCCCAATCAACTTTTTCAAAGTTATCTTTAAAAGAGTCCGGTCCTGCAAAAGTCACATCCCCGTTCAATTTTTCAATAACGCCTTTTGTTTGTTGCACATTATTGGCAATTTTCTCAGCCGTTGTCGGATCTTTTTGAACATATTGACGATAGGCTTGCTCAATGTTTGGTTGGCCCCCTAAAAATTCAGCCCTATCTTCAGCCAATGACTCTTGTTTTTTCGGATCTAAAACAGCTTGTTCTTCAGGTGTCAACGTTTCTTTTTTCTTTTGTTTTTCCAAAGCTTGCTCCGTTAACAAAAGATCTTGACCCGCATCTAAGCTCTTTTGAACTTCGTTAATGGCTCTTAAATTTCCGGCAACTGACTTAAATTCAGGGCTTTCCTTGTCAAGATTGGGCAGTTTTGTTGAAACAAAGTTTTCAATTTTTTCAACGGAACTTAAATCGCCATGTTGTGCCGCTGTTAAAACATCGTCTTTTGATAAGGCGCTTAATCCTTCTTTAGCTAATAAAGCCCCAATCAAAGCCCCTTGAATCTCATTTAAACGATTAAGCCCGAAATTGATTTTTTCAACATTGTTTTTGCCGGATAAAATCTTTTCGTCTTTTGGCTTAATATTATGCTTTGTTAAATGGTCAAAGATATCTCTGGAACGATTTTGAGCTTCCAAAGGAGTCCCTGTTTTTTCAAGGCCTTGATAATAATAATCCATCAAGGTTAATCCGTTGGCATCAACAGCCTTAATATCAACGCCTTCAGAATTAATTAAATATCTTGCAGCTTCAAAATGAGCGTTTTGAAGTGCTAACATAACCGGTGTTTGACCATTCTTATTTTTAAAGTCAATCGGCGCATCCGAACGGCTCATCGCTTTTAAAACAGCCGTTTGACCATTTAATGCCGCAACATGATAAGCTTTATTGCCTTCATTGTTTTGAACGTTAATATCAATCTTTTCTTTTAAGAATTTTTTAACGTTTTCAACATCACCCGTGCCTGAAGCCTCAAAGAATTGACGAACTTTATCATCAACAATCCCTTCGGTGTTGATAAGGATTTTTTCAGGGTCTCCCGTTCCACCTGTCGGCGCCGGCACTGGAGTTGGAGTCGGCGTCGGAGTTGGCGTCGGAGTCGGCGTCGGAGTGGGAGTCGGAGTAGGGGTCG